>NZ_JAPSHV010000097.1 GCF_031179385.1 Arthrobacter sp.
AACTCACCCGCGCGAAGCGGGACGGCGCTTAACACCACCGCGGCGAAGGCGAGCCCTTTCCCGGCTAGTTCTGTTCGGTCCTGGTCTGTTCCGAGCGGTGCAGGGGGAGCGTCACCGTGAAAGTGGTGCCGGCACCCGGTTTGCTGCTGCACCGGATGGATCCGCCGTGGCTGTCCACAATCGCCTTGGTGATGGAAAGGCCAAGACCTACACCGGGAATGGACGATTCACGCGCTGCAGCAGTGCGGAAGAACTTCCCGAAGACCAGCTTGGTCTCATTGGGCGACATTCCAATGCCCGTGTCCTGTACCTCGAGCAGTGCAGCGTCGCTTTGCTTGCGTGCGCGGACGGTGACCTTTCCGCCGTCCGGCGAGTACTTGATGGCGTTCGAGATGAGGTTGTCCAGCACTTGGCGGATCCGCAGCGGATCCGAGGTGGTCCACAGGATCTCCGGCACGTCCGCTTCGAGGGTCACGCCGGTGTTGACGGCCTGCGGCCAGGCGGACTCGATGCTGTGCTCCACCAGCCCGGACAGGTCTGTCGGACGCAGGTGGACGCTGGCAGCGCCTGACGCGGACGCAAGAAGATTGGAGACCAGCGCGTAGAGGCGCTCGGCGTTGCGCCGCGCCACGGAGAGCTGCTGGGTGACGTTGTGGGGGAGGGGATGGTCGTCGTCGAGTACGAGGTCAAGGTGCCCGATGATCGAGGTGAGCGGGGTCCACAACTCGTGGGACACGTTGGACACGAAATCCTCCTTGGCGGTGAGCGCCTCAACCATGTCCGTGACGTCGTTCGAGACGATCACCGAGCCGGCGAACTTGTCCTCGCTGTCCCACATGGCAGTGGCTGCCGTGGTGACAGCCCGTTGGGAGTCCTCCGGGCCCAGCCAGACCAGATAGTTGGCGAACGTCTCTCCGGCAGCGGCACGCTGCACCGGATATCGGCTGACTGCAACGGGCGTGGTCTTGTCCGCGGCGTAGAGGTGACTGATGCCGTCGCCGTCGGAATTTCCCGTCTGGACAAGGAGGTCATAGGACCGCTGCTGACGGTTGGTGAGCATGCGGTTGCCATTGGCGTCGAGGACTACGAGGCCGACGTCGATCGTGTCAAGGATGGCTTCGAGCAGCAGTTCACGTTCGGTGTTTTCGCCCTGGAGCCGGTCCACCTCGGCCTTCGATGCCGCGAGCTTCCGCTGGCTGTACACCGAGTTGAGGCTGGCGAAGCGCAGCGAGATGGACACCACGGCCAGCGCCAGGCACAGCAGGAGCGCGGTTCCCAACTGGCTCCTTGGGGCGGAGCCCAACAGCGGGGAAACGCCGAGGATGAGGAACGGCCCGAGGAAACAAGACAACAGGCTGAGCCACGGTTTCATCTCCGAGGCGGAAAGCCAGATCACCGGGAAAATGGCCAGCAGGCTCAGCCCTGGCAGTACGTCTGCCGCACCGTTGCGGGTGAGGGCGATGGCCAGGAAGTCCAGCAGGGGGATGATCACGTACGAGCCGTCGCGCAGCCGCTCCCAGGGAGCGAGGAACGCCGCCGCGAGCAGCACTGCATGGAAGACGAGGCCGCCAAGGAAAAGCGGGTTCATCAGCAGGGCAGGGGAGACGACCACAACGATAATCGCGATAACGGCAACCAGCAGAGCCAGCGGCAGCTCACAAAGCCCCACGCGGGTCCGGAAACTCAGGTTCGAGTAGGCCCGCTTGGCCGCCAGGAACATGACGCGATCGCTCATGACACCACCCCGGCGCGCGCGCAGACAGCGCTAGGGACATGCCTCTGAGACCACGACATAACGTTCATTATCTCTGACGGGACAGAGCAGAAGCACCATAATTCCGAACCGGTTCACAAAGTTCACTATTTGTGACCCTGAACAGCGGTACGCGCGTACACTGTGAAAGCACGTTTCGGCGGTTCACCGTCATCGCGGTGATCCGTACTTTTGTGATGAACTGTGGTCTTGCAGTTCTGTTGGGGACCAGGAGGAAATAGTGCGCGATCCAGGTGTGGCGGTAGTGGTCGAGGATGATCTTGACGTTCGCAACCTCGTGAGCACGGTTCTCACGCAATCGGGCTTTGTTGTCCATGCTGCGGGCGATGGTCGCGCCGGGGTGGAAGCGGTCAAGGAGCACAACCCCACGCTGGTCACTCTCGACGTCGGGCTTCCCGATATCGACGGGTACGAGGTACTGCGCCGGATACGTGGACTCAGCGATTGCTACGTGATCATGCTGACCGCGCACAACGAAGAAATCGATACCCTCACTGCGCTGCAGGCGGGGGCGGATGACTTCGTCACCAAGCCCTTCCGGCCCCGTGAGGTCCGCGCCCGCATCGCCGCAATGCTGCGGCGCCCGCGCGGCGGCCTCACCAGCGAACAACCGACGACGACGGCGGCCGCCCCCGCCCCGGAGCCGGCATCACCGGCGCGGCCGGACTCCGTGCTGCGGCACAACGGCCTTGAGCTTGATAAGGACACCCGGACCGTCACGGTGCGGGGCGAGGAACTGGTGCTCACCCGCAGCGAGTTCGACCTGCTGCACGAGCTGCTACGCAGTTCCGGTGCTGTCAGGACGAAGGGCGACCTGGTTCGCGTGGTCCGGGGCCAGTACTACCGGACCGAGACCTATATCAGCGAAGCCGATGAGCGAGCCATCGAGGTGCACATCGGGAACCTGCGCCGGAAGTTGGGGGAGGACCCCCGAAGCCCGCGCTGGCTGATGACCGTCCGCGGCGTTGGTTACCGGTTGGTGCCGCGTCGCGCTGACTGATCTCGGGCTTACTTTTGATCGAGGTGCATGACGGTCAGCTCCCGCATGGTGCGCAAGCCGCACCGGTGAACCTGCGGCAGCGCAGCCGCTGCCTCCTCGAGCTTGCCCTCCCGAAGCAGTGCCTCGAGGTTGGTGGCCAGGGACACGAGCTGGGTCGCCCCCACCATCGTCGACGTAATCTTCAGGCTTAGTACTGCGTCCAGTGACGCGGCCTGGTTTCGCCGGGCGATTGCCGAGGAGATGCGTGCGTCCCTCTCATCCCAGACAGCCACGTAGTCGCGCACGAACGCGCGGGCTGCGGAGGCGCTGTTGAGCTGATCCTCGAGATCATGAAGAACATTCGCGTCCACGAGTGGCGTCCTGTCTGCGCCGCCCTTGCCCTCGACAGTCCGCGGCTCAGCGGCGACGGCGCGCAGGGACTCTGCGTCGTCGTCTGCGCTGGGGCGGGAGAGAGCCATGAGCTAACGCTACTTTCTGAAGATGTGAGAAAAGCGGGAATGGAAGGATGCTGAGCAAACACTGCGGAATTCTTCGGATTGTGTTCTAGCAGCGTTTTGCGAGCCTACTTATTGTCCGCTGAACGTGGCGATCGCGTTGATGACCGCCGGACCAAGGATGATGATGAAGAGCACAGGAAAGATGAAGAACAGGAGCGGGAACAGCACCGTGACCGGCAGCTTCATGGCCTTTTCCTCGGCACGTTGGCGCCGCTTTACGCGCATCACCTTCGCCTGGGTGCGCAGCACTCCGCTGAGCGCTATGCCGTAAGCGTCGGCCTGAACAACAGCCTTCACGAAGCTGCGCAACTCGGGAATGCTTGTGCGGTCAGCGAGGGCCAGGTATGACTCACGCCGGCTGCGGCCCACCTGCATGTCCTGCAGCGTTCGCACCAGCTCCTCTGAGAGGGGGCCCTTGCCGGTTTCGCCCGCGCGCTGCATGGCGCTTTCGAAGCCCAGGCCGGCCTCGACGGAGATCAGCATCTGGTCCAGCGTGTTGGCGAGCTCCAGCTGCATCGCTTTCTGGCGTTCCTGTCCCTTGCTATAGAGCAGGAGATCCGGGATGAAGTAGCCGAACAGGGTCAGGAAGATCGCGAGCATGGTGATCGTCGGCTTCTGGGCGGCGTTCGCCATGAGGAAGCCGAGGGCACCCGCCACGATGCAAAGGGCGGGCTTGGCGCCGAGCACCTTCCCGAGGGGCATGGAGGCAGGGCGACCCGCCAGCGCGAGCAGCTTGTCCAGTTTCTCCACGTACGACGACGGTGTCAGCTTGTATCCGAGGCGCGCCAGCGCGCCCGAGTGGTCGGTACGCGCCTCCTCGGCAGCATGAAGGCCGCGATTGAGGTTCGCCTGAACGGTTTTGTAGGTCTTGTTGCCTGGGCTGAGAAGAGCCCAACCGAGGTAGCCCAGGGGGGCGGCAACGAGGAGCAGCGATGTCAAAAGCACTGGGTTCATGCCGGCCTCCTAGAACTTCAAATCGATGATTTTGCGGAGCCATAGGCAGCCGATGGTCATCATGACCACCGAAGCGCCGATCATGACCCAGCCGAGTGGATTGGTGAACAGCGGGTCGACGTAGCCTGGGCTGACCACCATGAGCATGCCTCCGATGGCGAAGGGCAGAGCCACCAGAATGTAGGCCGAGAACTTCCCTTCGGCCGCCAGTGCCCGGATCTGTCCCTTGATCTCGCTGCGCTCGCGGATCGTCTCGCCGACCTGATCGAGTACCTCTGCGAGGTCACCGCCGACTTCGCGGTTGATCTGAATCGCTTGGGCAATCCAGGCGAAGTCTTCGCTTTCCATGCGCTTGGACGCATCCAGCAGGGAAACGAGCAGGTCCTTGCCCAGGCTGGTCTCGGTGATCACGCGGCGCATCTCGTCAGAGGTGGGGGCATCTGCTTCCAGTGCGGCGGCGTCGATCGCCCGCAGGATACTGTGACCCGCGCGCAGGCCGCCGGTAAGTAGCTGGAGGGTATCCCCAAGCTGGTCCTCGAACTTTGAGCGTCGCCGGCTGATCCGGAAGATCAGTGTCAGGTGACCGATGACGGGCGAGAGGGCGAGGAAGAGGATGCCGAGCGGCGGCCCGCCGACCACCAAACCAAGCGCCAGACCCGCGATGCCTCCGGTGATGACGAGGAGGAACATGTCGGCTTGTGTGAGGCGAACGCCTGCGGTTTCCAGCAGCTCCGCGCGGTACAGCCGCTGTGGGTGATTCTTCAGGAACCGCTCCATTGCTCGTACAGCTGATCCCGCGAACCTGCTGAGGCGCGAATCCGACTCCTCCACCGGCGGCCGCCGGCGATCCAGCGGGATGTCCGCCTGCTGCGGGCGCGTGGCAAAGAGGATGAGCACGAGCGCCGCGATGCACAGCGCCGTCCCGTACAGGAACATCAGTGTCATGGTGCTACCGCCTGCCGCTGAGCTCGGCGCCGAATACCGCAGGGGAGACGGTGATGCCCATGTCCTCAAACCGCTCCATGAAGCGCGGCCGAATGCCGGTGGGGACGGGCTTGCCGAGGAAACGGCCTGAGGCATCCACACCCGCGGAGTAATCGAAGACGAACGCGTCCTGAAGGGTCACGACGTCACCTTCCATGCCCTGCACCTCGGTGACGTGGGTAATTCGACGGGTTCCGTCACGGAGGCGTGAGATCTGGATGACGAGATTCACGGCCGAGGCGAGCTGCTCCCGGATAGCGCGCAGCGGCAGGTCCATACCGGCCATGAGCACCAGTGTTTCGAGACGCGCGACGGCGTCACGCGGAGAGTTGGCGTGCACCGTCGAAAGCGAACCGTCGTGGCCGGTGTTCATGGCCTGCAGCATGTCTAGCGACTCACCGCCACGGACCTCACCGATGACGATGCGGTCAGGCCGCATACGCAGTGAGTTGCGGACGAGGTCACGAATGGTGACAGCGCCTTTGCCCTCCGTGTTCGGCGGACGGCTTTCGAGGCGCACCACGTGCTGCTGCTGGATCTGCAGCTCTACGGCGTCCTCAATGGTGACAATGCGGTCGCCGTGAGGAAGGAACGAGGAGAGGACGTTCAGCAGGGTGGTCTTGCCGGTGCCCGTACCGCCGGACACGATGATGTTCAGTTTCGCCTTGACGCATGCGTCGAGCAGTTCGGCCATCTCGGGCGTGAGGGTCCCGAAGCTGATGAGCTTTTCGACCGTGAGCGGCGTCTTACTGAACTTTCGAATGGTGAGCGAGGAGCCGTTGACCGCCAGCGGCGGAATGACTGCGTTCACGCGGGAGCCGTCTTCAAGGCGCGCGTCAACGAAAGGGGAGGACTCGTCGATACGGCGGCCCACCTTGGAGACGATCCGCTCGATGACGCGACGAAGGTGCTCCTCCGACTTGAAACTGGTGTCGGCGAGCACCAGTTGGCCGCGGCGCTCGATGTAGATTTGGTCAGCGCGGTTCACCATGATCTCGGTGATGTCTTCGTCGTCGAGCAGGCGCTGCAGGGGTCCGTAACCGAGGACGTCATCGGCAACGTCCTGAATGAGCCGGCGACGCTCGTCGGGTGTCAGCGGAACCTGCTCGGCGTCGATGACCTGGCTTAGCTCTTCACGTGCTGCGACGCGGAGATCCTCTTCCTTCAGCGTGGAGTCGCTGAAGCGTGCACCCATCCGCTCGTACAGTGCTTCGGCAGCACGCTGTTTCAGGCCCGCGAAGGCGTCGACATGGGCTGCTGCCGGAGCTTCCGGACTATTGGACGTGCCTGCGCCAACGACGACGGCGCCATGGAAAGCGGGCTCGACCGCCGGCGTTGCCGAGTGGGCCGCACGGGGCCTCTCTTCTGTTCTGACCGGCACCGGCGGGGAAGCGGGGACCGACGGATTGGCTTGGTTCAGTCGCTCGGAAAGCTTCATCGGATGACCACCCGACGGTGGGATTTGCGCTGGCTGCCTGTGCGCCACTCGGGGCTGAACCGCTGAACGAGTCCTTTCAGGTTCTTGGTGGCAGGATCGCGCACTTCCTCCTGGAGCAGGGGAATGCCGCGGTTGGTGGCCAGCGACAGAGCGCGTGACCGGGGAACGAAGACATCCACCGGCGCTCCGAGCGTCGCTTCGACATCCTGGACGGAAAGGCCCGTTTTGGAGTCGGCGAAATTGAGGACCACATGCCGGGTTTCCGGGAAGAGATTGAGTTTCCCGAGAATGTCCAGACCTGACCGGAGTCCGCGAACGCTGGGAACGTCCATACCGGTCACCCAGACGGCGTCGGTGCATTGCTCGAGAGCGGCAAGGCTATGTTCGGTGAGGCCCGGACCGGTGTCGAGGACCACGTACGCGAACTCTGCGCTCAGCTGTTTGATGAGGGTACCGAGCTGCTCAGCGGAGATAGAGTCCGCGTCAGCGGGATTGCTCGGGGCACAGAGCGCGTAGATGCCCGACGGGTGAGGTGTCAGGAACGCCTTCAGAACCATGGTGTCCGTGCTGGCGGCGCCAGAGACAGCGTCACGCACCGAGTACTCCGGATCAAGATACAAGTTGGACGCGACGTCACCGAACTGCAGGTCGAGGTCAACAAGGACGACGCCCATCGGCGCGATCTTGCCGAGCCCGACGGCCAGGTTGGTCGCGATAGTCGTTTTACCGACACCACCCTTCGGCGAAAAGACGCCCACCACGAGCCCGTGCTCTTTCTGCTGTGGCGCGGATGCCTGCACCTGTCCGGTGCGGTGCCGGGTAGCAAAGGCCTGGCAGGCTCGCTCGAGCAGAAGGCGGACTGTCGGGATGTCTGCCGTCGGATCAACAACGTCGCGGATTCCTGCCCGCATCGCTGCGAGTGCAATTCCGGAGTCTTCCGGCGCGACGAGCACCATGCTGAGATTGGGGAATCGGACATCGACGATGGTCGCTAGGCGGAACGCGCCGTCGAGTGCCATGCCGGGACCGAGCACGAGAACCTCGGGCTGCTGAACCGTGATCAGGTCCAGTAAGTCGTCGGACTCCGCAAACAGCTCGGGTTTGACCGAGAGCACTTCTCCGGGGAGGCCGCCGGCGGTGGCGAGACGTACCTTCTGGTCGAAGGCGGTATCGGCGGTGATGAGGAGGAAACGGCTCATCGGTACAGTTCCTTGTCCTGGACGATGAATGGGGGAGCGTCATTCTCGGCAGCGGTTGCCTTGCTGAGCCAGATTGACTCGTATTCGCTCGCGTAGATCAGACGAGTGGCTTGATCCGGAGTGAGCGCCAGGGTGACCATCAGCGAGCCGCTGGGAACGGCCTCAGCTTCTGCCGCCGCCTTCTCCTCTTCTGTCATCGCGGGGTCCTCGGCGGTCGGAGCCGGCGGTTCGGGGGCGCGCTGCACAGCTGAGATGAGCACACGCGGAGAAACGAGCTGGGTAGATGCTTCCTCAGGTGCTTCCTCAAGCCCACTATCGGCCATGGAGACGAAGACGCCTACAAAGTCGCCGGCCGTTACCCGGCCTCCGGCGATGCGCTGCGGTTCGACGAGAATTGACACTTCGTGTAGACCTGCAGGTACTTCCACCGAGCCAGGTGTTACAAGGTCTTCGGGCTTGACCAGTCGTTCAGTGAGGAGCTGCTCGCCCGGGACGAGATCCACAGCGGTGACCATACCGGCGGAGCTGTCCAGGTTAGCGAGCGCAGTATCGGCGACTGAAGCGCCAGGGAGCTGCGTTGTCGCTACTGATGCTGCGAGGTCTGCGACAGGAGTGCCTGCTGGCACAGATGTCTGAACTACCAGCACGTCGACTGGATCCAGACTTTGCACTGCGCGGGCTTCCGCACGGTTGGCATAGCTGAACACCATCACCGCTCCAACGAGGGCGAGGACAACTGCGGCTATACCGGCAATCAGGCGGGACTTCATGGGTGCTCCAGGTACTTAGAAACTATCAGTTGGTGAGTTGGACGACGGTGGCACCGTAGGGGCTTACAGGACCTAGCTCTTCGTAGGCACTGGACAAAGCCGTATACGTGATGAACCGCCCGATGATGCCTCTGCAGGGGTTGGAGCAGGCGTTTGCACCGGCCCATTCGGTCCTGTTGCGGAAGGTAAGGGGGAGAGTGCTTGCGCCAGCAAATTTCCAACCTTCAACGCGGAAAGCCGCGAAGGCTTCGATGTCGTAGGAGGCACCGGATCCTGTTCCTGCAACTGATTCAAATACCGGCAGAAGGATTACAACGTCCCTACCGGCGTTGATGTCAGCCGCCCAGCCGTTCAGAACGGCATCACAGTTTGAGGGCGGGTCGTTGCCTGTGTTTGTGAATCCTTCGTTTGCTGATAAGTCGACAAGGGCTCCGCAGCTGCCGGCATCCTGCACAAGCCAGCCGAAGCCACCTGGGGTGTCACCACCCGAAGGAGTGGTAGCACAATCGTCGTTCGCGTTGCTTCCGTGGCTTTGGATGAGTTGTTGGCTACCGTCGATGAGCAGGGAGGTCACCTGGCACTTGGAGATGGTCAGGGGGAAGGGTGTGACGCCCTTGCTGGGGCTGCCCCAGACCACTGTTGAACCGGCCACTACGGTCGATGCCGGCATTCCAAGAACACCCGCGAGATAGAGGGACACCTGGTTGTCGGTTCGCCCAGCTTCCAAAGAATCAGTGGTCACTGTGACCGTGCGGTTTACGAGATCTAGATCAATAGACTGCACGTTGCTGAGGCTGTCCAGCGAATTCCTGTCGGCAAAACCTTTAGCCAGCGATGAGGTAGCTGAGCACTCCGGGTGTGCGGTGTCTTTGGCACATGTCTGCGCAATACTCAGTGCGCCCGCGTCGGCTCCGTTCTGCAGTTGAGCCTTCTCGGAATAAAGCAGGCCTACATCGACGGCCAGGGCGGCGAAACCGAGCAGAACCACCAGGAGGATCGCCACAATGACTGCGACGGCACCTTCCTCGCCGCCCCCCTTCGCTGCTAGCCGCCGCATTGCATGACTCCTCTACCGGTCATGGTGAATGGTCCGGCGATGCCGGTAAGGGTGTCGAGGGTGTAGGTGATCGTCATGGTCACCTGACGACCTGCTGCACATACGGCCGGGGTGGTTGCCGGAAGCGTACTAAAGGTGAAAGTAGGGTTGGTGCTGGTGGTCGCGAGTGTTGAGGCGGCATTGGCGGCCGCTGCTCTCGCATCGGCTTGAACGTTGGTGATAGCCATGACGCGAACGCCTTCGCGGGCCGCGTTCGTTAAGGTCACCTGTGCGTTGAAAGCCCGGCCGAACTCCATGATGCCGAGAAGGAGAAGGATGAGGACTGGAAGCAGGAGCGCCATTTCAACCGCAACTGCCCCGCGCTCCCTCTGCATCACGATGTCTCTCCAGTTCCTATTATTCTGGGGCTGGGCGAGCAGCGCGCGCCCAGCCCCAGAATGATCTGCTAAGCGCAGCCGCCGGCGCCGCCGTTGAGTGCGGGGTCAAAGGTGTCGGTGGCCGCCGTGGTGTCCCCGTCCATTTGGCAGCTTGCGTCACCCATCATCTGCTGAAGATTGCCACCGAGCAGCGTGACGGCCACAATGATTACAACGGCGATGAGGGCGACCATGATGCCGTACTCGACGGCGGTAGCGCCGGTCTCGTCGCGGTTGGTGCGGGCCTTGATGGTGGACTTGGCGTCAGCCAGGAATGCAGTCAGCATTTGATTTCTCCTGTACGAGTGGGCGGCTGGCCCTTCGCCAGCTCTGCCAAAAAAGT
>NZ_JAPSHV010000098.1 GCF_031179385.1 Arthrobacter sp.
GCCCGGCGGACGTTCTGTCATGCGGTATCCCTAGGACTTATCTCCGGGACGCATTGAATTGTAAATTTCCTTGCACGTTGGGCACACCGGAAACTTTTCCGGATCCCTTCCGGGGGTCCACACCTTGCCGCAGAGCGCAATGACGGGCTCTCCGGAGAGGGCCGACTCCATGATCTTCTCTTTGCGCACGTAGTGGGCGAACCGCTCCCGGTCGCCAGGTTCCAGCTCCTCGCGCAGTTCTTCGCGCTCAATCGTGGCCGTGGACGTACCGGAGTCTCCAGGCGAACCGTAGGGACTGTCGTCAAAGGGGTCTGCTGGCGTACTCATGGATCCATCCTACTGCCGATGAAGAGCTCCGACCGGGACTCACTTGTTGACGCTGACCGCCTGCAGCAGTTCCGGGCCCCGTTTGTCATACCAGGCACCGCCGAGCCGTATACCTCCGATCAGCGCCCCGGCCCCCAGGACCAACCCTGTAAGCAGCGTCAGCCAGCCGAACACGGCGTTCCCGGTCACAAGATACGCAATCGCGAACCCGAGCTCAGGCAGCAGGAGCACCGCCAGGACCACCCAGCCAATGAACTGGATGGCGAGCATGGAAAAGCCGGTTCCCGGGGGTGTCTTGAACGGACTCTCCCCCGGAAGCGGGACGTTGTAGGTATAGCGGGCCGACAGGACGCTGGAGAAGCCCGCACCGGTCAGGAGTGCGCCGGCGCTGAGCCCGAGCATCATGGGAAGGTCAGCCAGTGAGCCGCTCACTATAAGCGGAACGACAGTGAAAACGAGTACCACGGGCGTCGCAAAGACCATCAGGGCAAGCGCACGTCCAGCGCGGTCGGCCTTTCCGCTCAACCCGGCCGAAAGGTGGATCCAGAAGGCGGTGTTGTCGTAGGAGATATCCGCCGAGATGGACCAGGCAAGCAGGAATGCAGTGATCGGACCGAGATAGTTCAGCAGGGACAGGTCACCTGACTCACCGCTGATGAACCAGAGAAGAATCGGCAGCAGCGGCACCAGGATCACTGATGCCGCATACCTCGGATCCCGCATCCAGTAGGTCAGGGCCCGGGCAGCGACGGCGCCGGTGGGTGACGCCGGGAAGCGTGAGAACAAACCGAGGTCGCCTGCCCCCTTGCGGGTCACTGCATTGTGCGGCGGCGTGACCAGGGCGTGACTGAGGCTCTTCTGCCACAGGAACGCCATCACGCATATGGTGCCGACCCCGATTGCAAAGCGTGCCAGAGCAGTAGGCCACTCTCCCACAGCCAGGTCCGCAGGAACGGCGAGGAAGACGCCCAACGGTGTCCAGGCGAGGATATGTGCCAGCTCACCGGCGAACCCCGGGGAATTCTGGAATCCTGCCGTGATGCCGGCGAAGATGGGGCCGAGCAAGACCAGCGGGATGATCGCCACCGTGGAGCTGAGGTCCTTGAACCGACGTGACGACGCGAGGGCGGCGCCCGCCGTCGTAATCAAACGGGAACCGACCACGCACAGAAGGATTGCACCGGCAGCACACACGATCGCCGCGAGGGCTGCAACGGGATGGCGGATCCAGGTGACGGCCAGGGTCAGGAGCGCGATCAGCGTAACGAGGCCGGGGATGCCGATGACCCCGCCAAGCGCAAGGCCCGTCATGAGTTGGCGCATGGGCACGGCGAAGGTGACGAAGCGGGCGGGATCCAGCGTCATGTCCACCCCGGAGACCACGAGCGGGATTACCAGCCAGCCCAGCACGGCGGCCGACCCACCCAGCACCACAACGGTCCGCACGAGCTCCAGGTCCAAAGCGCCGAGGGTTACCAGGCCCGCGACGACCAGCCCCAACAGGCCCAAGCCGTACAGGCCCCCGAGGATCACGCCGACAAGCTGCCAGGTGCTTCGGCGGAGTGAGTTGCGCAGGAGGAGGAGCTTGAGTTTCAGGAGGTGCGCAACCACGACAGCCCCTCCGCCGTGTTTCGGCCGCCGACGAGCTCCACGAACCGGTCTTCGAGGCTCGCATCACCGCGCACCGCGTCGACTGTTCCGGCGGCCAGGACGGTTCCGGCCGCGATGACCGCAACGTGGTCGCACATCCGCTGGACCAGGTCCATGACGTGGCTCGAGACGATCACTGTTCCACCGGAGCGCACGTAGGTGGTAAGGATGTCGCGGATATTCGCCGCAGACACAGGATCGACCGACTCGAACGGCTCATCAAGCACCAGGAGCCTCGGCGCATGCACGAGGGCCGAGGCGAGCGCAATTTTCTTGGTCATGCCGGCTGAGTAGTCCACCACGAGGGTCCCGGCGTCGTCTGCCAGGTCCAGCGCCTTGAGCAGGTCCGCAACCCGCTCTGCAACCTCGTCGCGGTCCATCCCGCGCAGCAGGCCTGCATACGTCACCAGCTGTTCACCGGTCAACCGGTCGAAGAGCCGGACGCCATCGGGCAGGATCCCCATGAGCCTCTTGGCCTCGAGCGGATTCTGCCAGACATCGACTCCGTTCACCCAGGCCTGGCCGTAGTCAGGACGAAGCAGACCCGTGGCCATGGACAAGGTTGTGGTCTTGCCTGCGCCGTTCGGTCCGACCAGGCCGTAAAACGATCCGGTCGGCACATCGAGGTCAATGCCGTTGACAGCAATTTTGTCGCCGAAACGCTTGGCCAGTCCCCTCAGGGCAAGTGCCGGTCGGCCGGCCGCCGCATCGGCGCTGGCGGATTGCTTCTGCTTCTGCGGTTCCGGGGCAGGCGCGGGTGAGGAAACAGGCTGCGAGGTCATGCGTCAACGCTAACAACGGAGCCGGTGTCCGCCCCTCATCCAAAAGGACGAAAAACCCCTGCTTCACAGCGGGATAGTCCGGTGCTGCCCTGCGCAGCGGGACCCGGTTGAGGCTAGAACAGAGCTCTGGCGAGGGCGCTGCGTGCCTTGTTCACCCGAGGGTCGGTTGGGCCGACAATATCGAACAGTTCGAGGAGACGGACGCGCGCCGTCTCCCGGTCCTCGCCGGAGGATCGCGCAATAAAAGTGGTGAGACGTGCGAACGCATCCTCAACATGCCCACCGGACAGGTCAAGATCAGCGACGGCAAGCTGCGCCTCAACCGAGTCAGGAGCGTCCGCCGCCGCTGTTCGCAGGGAAGTGGCGTCGGCATCCTGGAGGCGCTGCATGAGCTGCACCTGGGCGAGTCCCGCCTTTGCATCAGCATCGGCCGGCTGCTCGGCGAGCGCCTTGCGGTAGGCCGCGGCAGCAGTTGCGTAGTCCCCTGCTTCGATGGCGTCGAACGCCTCCTGGTGATGCGGGGGAAGCGGTTCCTCTGCCGGTTCACCGGCGGCCGGGCCGGCCCCTGGCGCATCGCTCAACGAACCGCTCACGCCGTTGGCCTGTGCGACCTTCAGCAACTCATCCACATAGGTTCGGATCTGCGCTTCCGGGAGTGCGCCCTCGAACAGCGGTACAGGCTGTCCCTTGAGGATACCGACGACGGTGGGAACCCCCTGCGCCTGAAACGCCTGCGCGATTCCCGGCTGCGTTTCGAAGTCGACCCGTGCGAGCAATACCCGGCCCGCCTGCTCCACAGCGATCGATTCGAGAGCGGAGAGGACTTGCGACGACTGGTCGCTCCAGGATGCGCCGAGGGCGACAATCACCGGCACCTGCGCGGAGAGCTGCACGAGCTGCGGGAACACCTGCTCGGTGACGTCGACAATGTAGGGGCTGCCGCCGGCGGGTGCACTCCCGGCACCCGGGCTTGCGGCGCCCCCGGCGCCCTGGGCAGCCGTCGGGGCGCTTGACGCCTGGGCCTGGGCACGGGCTTTCAATGCGGAGAGGTCGACTGCTCCGCGGAGGTTCATCGACGACGGCGCAGCGCCGCCGGGTGTATTGGGAATCGTCATGTTGTCACCTTATTACTGGGGCAATATCGATGGGCAAAGGAAATTGCAGCAGTCTTGTTCCTTAGCGGAGCTCGGCGGACAGCAACTGCTGGGCTGCTCCGATCACGGTGATCTTCTGGTCACTGCCTGCGGCGGGAACATACATCATGACGGCTTCCCCATAACGGACGTCGATGCCGTCCTCCGTTGATTCCTCGCCGGTGAGTGTCTCGTAGACCGTTCCCTCGAGGGCGATCGAGTCACCCGGTCCTTCGGGAATGCTGCTGTAGGTATGGTCAAGGTAACCGAACACCATAGCTCCCCCGTCACCGGTGGAGATTGCCTTGGTGTACTCGGCCACCGGCTCATGCGTAAAGGTAATCTCGGCCGAGTCATTGCCTGCGTCCGCAACGACATCGGACTGGAATGATGTGATCGCATCCGCAAAGGAATTCGGTTCGAAGGTGGCCGCGTTCCCACCGTCCGGGCTGGTCAGGTAGTCAGCGATAGCCGCGACTGCGTCTTCGGGGGAAGCCACGAGCTCCTCGCCTGCATCCGCTGCCAACTCACTGAGACCCTCCGGGGACCCTGCCGTGGGGAAGGTGGTGCCCGGCAACATCTGGATGGACGAGGTAAGCCTGTAGTTCGACCGCGGATCCTCCTGCACCAGCACCAGGGCCTGGGGCACCGGGTTGGCATCGCCCTGCGTCAGGGCAACGACCGTCCGGGGCCAGTCGCTTCCGGTGGGAATCATCGTGGTGAGGACCGGATCGGCTGCTACCGGCGTCGGCGCGGGCACCTCGTCCGCCGTTGAGCGGACTGAATAATTGGCGCTGCGCAACGTGGCGGCTGCGTCCGCGACACGCGATTCGAGGAGCGTCGCATCAGCGGCGGCGTCGGCCTCTGTCACTGCAGTGGCGACCGAGGCGAGGATCCGGTCGAGCTGGCTGTCGAGGATCACTGGGTACTGTTCCCCGGATGTCCCCTCGGCCGGCGCAGCGGATTCAACCGGCGGCGCTGATTCTGTTTCCGATGCGGCACTCACTGCCGTTCCCGACAATCCGAGCACGGCGGCAAGACCCAGGACCGACCACGGACGGACCGTATGGACGGCGAAAGAATGCCCGTTGTTGCGACGACGGTTCTGCTGCCGCGTATGCGCCCGGGTTCCGGCAGCGACGGCTTCACGGCGGCTTCGACGAGGTCTGACGAACAGCAGCGCGATACCGAGAACCAAGAGCAGGGCGCCAAGAATGATCAGTGGAACAGCCCAGGGTGTGGCAGTGTCATTGGGGCTCGTGACTGAGATCGCGGTTGGTGCGGGCGCTTCGCCGTCGGCGGCAATGAGGATGGACCATTCGCCCTCTCCCGGATCGAGCCAGCGGTGAGTCAGGGTGCCTTCGGCGGTCTCCTCGCTCGTCCACAGGTCCGCACCGCTGGGGTTGGGAACCGTGTCTTCACCTTCGGCGAACTCAGTCTGAAGCTCATTCTCGCCTACGCCGGTGATGGTCAGGTGGGCAGCCTCACCCACCCAGGCATCGACGTCGGACGCCCTGCCCACTGCGAGCGTGAAAGCGCCCTCCGACTCCACCGTGATGTCGATGTCCTCGGCATCTGCTTCCTTCGCACCGGCGTCAATGACGGTGACCGGGCCGCTCGGGGCATCTGCCGGAACCGCAACAGTCACAGTGGCGGGCGGCGCCCACCACGTGAGCTGGCCGATTCCCAGCAATACCAGCAGCGTGCCGATCACCATGACGGGAACAGCAAAAGGAAAGCGCACTCGAGAACCTAACGTTGGTTGGGTCAAGCCCGGTGACCGGGCGGAAGGGACTAGACCCCATGGTAACGAAGAAGTCTCGGTAGAACCTGTCGGCCGCAGCGGGCGCACCTCGACCGTCCGACGGCGGGCGGTGCGGTCCTGTTACTGTTTCGCTAGTCATGCAACCGGCCCTGCCCGGACCGATACGCAAAGGAAAGCGGATCTTACGTGAGTGAACACGAGGACGTGCCGGTCGGCGAACCTCTGCCGCGTCCGGCGTCGTCAGTGGACCAGACGCAGCCTGAGCCGGCCGACGCAGGGGAAGCTGCGCCGGCCCGCCCGCAGGTCCGGCGCCGGGGTCTTGGCTTCGCCGTGACCCGGTTGCGGCACATGGTTCCGGTCGCGCAGCCCCGCCCGCGTTTCGAGTTTCCGCCCGAGCGCAGCGACGACATTCCAGTCGACGAATCCGTCAGCATCAGCGATGAGCGCTTGAAGTTCGGCGGCCCACAGCCGCGCTCGATGCGGCAGCACCCCATCCATTTCGGTTTCATGGCCAGTGTCGGTGCCGGGCTGGCGCTCCTGGCGTACTTCATGATCACCAACGTCGGCCAGCTGCTTGTCTGGATCGGTGCGGCACTCTTCATCGCACTCGGGCTCGACCCGATCGTGCGGTGGCTGGAAGGCAGAGGTGTTCCGCGCCCCGCCGGCATCTTCCTCGCCCTGCTCATGCTCGTGGGGATCATCGTCGGTTTCTTCGCGGTCCTGATTCCCACGATCGTTTCGCAGACGACCCAGCTCGTGGAGCGTGCGCCCGGCTATGCCCGGGACTTCCTCGCGTCCGACTTCTTCCAGACTGTGGACCAGCAATTCGAGGTGCGCGAGCGCGTCACCGACGAAGTGAACAGGTTCTTCGCCGACTCCGAAGCGGTGGGCGGCATCTTCGGCGGGGTTCTGGGAGTTGGAACCGTCATCCTCAACAGCCTGTTCGGCGTCCTCGTGATCCTCGTCCTGACCCTGTACTTCCTTGCGTCGCTGCCCGCGATGAAGAAGTGGGCCTACCGCCTTGCCCCGCGATCCCGGCGCGCCCGTGTTGAGAGGCTCTCGGAAGAAATCACCCGCAGCGTCGGCAACTACGTGATCGGCCAGGCCTGCGTCGCCCTTCTGAACGCCTCCTTCGCGTTCATCTTCATGTCGATCGCGGACGTTCCATTCTCCGTGCTGCTCGCATTTATCGTCGCGATGCTGGCGTTCATTCCGTTGGTCGGCGCGGTGATTGCCGCCGTCGTCGTCAGCCTCGTGGCGCTGACGGTGAGCTGGCAGACCGCGGCCCTGTTCGCGGTGCTGTATGTGGCCTATCTGCAGGTGGAGGCCTACTTCATTTCGCCGCGCATCATGCAGAAGGCAGTCGCAGTACCGGGCGCGGTCGCCGTCATCGCGGTGATCGCGGGCGGAACCCTGCTGGGCGTGCTTGGCGCGCTCATTGCCATCCCCCTGGCGGCGGGTGCGATGCTGCTCCTCAAAGAGGTCTTCATCGCGCGCCAGGACAACCAGTAACCACGGCTGATCAACCGTTAGTCGGCGCTTGCCGCCGGTCCGTCCCATTCAGTCGGGAGGGTCACCGGCCGCGAAAGTACGACGCCGGCAATCTCCTCCAGCACCCGGCTCACGAACTTCTCCCCCACCCAGAGATGCTTCGCCCCGTCGACGCCCACCACCCTGGCCTGCGGAATCCTCGCGAAACGCTCGGCGGCTTCCGGGGGCTGCAGGTAATCATCGTGCTCCGGTACGAGGACATGCAGCGGAAGCTCCGCTGCAGCCCAGGAGTCAAGGTCCGCGTCGACCGCGCGGTGGAGTGGCGGGGAGAGCAGCACTGCACCCTCGATCAGCTCGGCGACCGGTTCGCGCGCGCCATACTTCAGGCACAGCTCGGTGCCGAAACTCCAGCCGACCAGCCACACGTTGGTCAGTCCCTCGTTGACCGCCCAGTGCACGGCAGCTTCGAGATCGTGCCGTTCCAGCCCGCCGCCGTCGAACTCGCCGTCGCTGCAGCCGCGCGGGGAACAGGTTCCCCTGGTGTTGAACCGGAGGACCGCGATGTCTGCCATCGCGGGAAGCCGGAACGAGGCCTTGCGGTAGACGTGGGAGTCCATGAATCCGCCGGCCGTGGGCAGTGGGTGCAGCGTCACGAGCGTGGCCGCCGGCGTCTTGCCCTCGGGTGCGGCGAACTCCCCCACCAGCGTCTTGCCGTCCGCCGTGGTGAGCTCAATGTTGCGCCGGATTGCCGGCAGAACGGTGCCCGGACGGATCCTCGTGGGTTCGGGGCTGTCGGAAAACTGGTAGGCCGGCTCTGCGCTTGTCATCTGGTCGAGTCTACCGATGGAGCGCGGTCGTTCTCGGTAACGGCGAGGGTCTGGCTATCCGGAGCGTCGGGTGCGCCAGCACGTCAGATGCCAGTGGCGCCGGTCCGCAAGCGCCGTTTCAGCTCCGAACAGGGAATCTTCCTGCCACGCCACCAGATGCGCGACGCCGGGCGGAATGTCGCGGTGGCAACCGGGGCACAGGTAGTGCTTCGCGGCGTTCTGTTCAGTGATGCGCCTCACCGACCACACGCCGTCGGGCGCAGACTCCCTCGTCGGGATGCCGGCGCGCGCCCTCTCAAGATCCAGTTCCGGGGCGTCGGCCCACTTGCGGCGCGGCTGTCCGCGGGGCTTCCGCGGCTGGTTGGATCGGGGCATGGAACCAGTCTGCACCGAGTGCTCGATGATCAGGAAACCACCGACGGGCCGGTAAAGTGCCAAGGGTGCGTTTAGTCATAGCCCGCTGCTCAGTCGATTACATCGGTCGCCTTCGCGCCCACCTTCCGCTCGCCACCCGGCTCCTGATGGTCAAAGCCGATGGATCGGTGCTGGTGCATTCCGACGGCGGCTCCTACAAGCCGTTGAACTGGATGAGCCCGCCTGCCACCCTCCGCATTGTCGAGCCCGCGGCCGAGGACATCGAGCTTGGCGTGACCGAGACCTGGAACGTTCAGCATGCCAAGAGTGATGACCGCCTGGTCATCAGCATTCACGAACTACTTCACGAAAGTTCCCATGACCTCGGAGTGGACCCCGGACTGGTCAAGGACGGCGTCGAAGCTGACCTGCAGCGCCTGCTCGCCGAGCAGATCTCTCTCCTCGGGGATGGCTATTCACTCATCCGCCGTGAATACATGACTGCTATCGGGCCGGTCGATATTCTCGCCAGGGACGGACAGGGCCGTACTGTGGCCATCGAATTGAAGCGTCGGGGCGACATCGACGGGGTGGAGCAGTTGACCCGGTACTTGGAGTTGCTCAATCGCGACCCCCTCATGGCTCCGGTCAAGGGCGTGTTTGCTGCGCAGCAGATCAAGCCCCAGGCACGGGTACTCGCTCAGGATCGCGGCATCGACTGCCTCACCCTCGATTACGATGCAATGCGCGGCGTGGACGACGTCGATTCCCGTCTGTTCTAACGGCGTCGCCGCTGATTCTGGCTGTCAATAGTCAGGTTTGAACCGGTTAGCGCGTGGCTGTTCAGCCAGATATTCGAATTTCGGCTTAACAATCGGTGTAATCGTCGGATTGTCCGTTGACCAGTGCATACGGCTATGTGATGCTTATTTCAGTCTTTGTGTACGTGGTTTTCATGCTCGCAAGACAGGTTGCGAGCGTGAAGTTTCTCGTACGGCACAAGGTAATTCTTGTCCTCGATGGAATTTCCGCGAAGTAACTCGCGGTCGGCGCACAGTGTGCCGACTGGAAATTTGTTCCATTATGAGGAGAAATATAAATGGCACAGGGAACCGTCAAGTGGTTCAACGCTGAGAAGGGCTTCGGCTTCATCACGCCGGACGACTCCGAAGGCGATGTTTTTGTTCACTACTCCGAAATCCAGACCGGCGGATTCCGGACTCTTGATGAAAACCAGCGTGTACAGTTCGAGATCGGCCAGGGCGCCAAGGGCCCCCAGGCTACCGGCGTCACCGCCCTGTAACTCGTTCCAGCGCAAATAGTCAGGGCCCCCACTTGTGCGGGGGCCCTGACTATTTAACGGGTTTCCATAGGCTTTACCAGTGCGGGAGGCGTTGCGGCCGCCGGGCCGTTAACGCCAGGTTCCGATTCCGATGACCGGGCCGGCTTCAAGCCAGGATGAGAGACCCGCATAGACGTCGAACTTCATTGCGAGGAGCACTTCGGTCCCCTCGTAACTGAGGGTTACGACCACGGCGTCCGCTGGAATGGCCGCCTTCTCGGCCTCCGTAGGCGCACGCCGTCCCTTCAACTCAAGCGAGCTTCGCAGGTAGCGGTGCCTGGGCCGTGGGCTCAGCGAGACCAACCGCAGCCACTCCAGGTGCTTGTCCGTATACCGACAAACCCCCACCCGCCATCCCTTGTTAGGGAGGCGGATGGAGGCGTCGAACGTCCCGAGAGCCGTGCGTAACTGATAGCGCCGAAGACAGAAAGCGCCGATCACGAGCACCAGCAGGGCAAAGAGCACTGCGAGCGTGATGAACGTCAGATCGATACCGTCCATCAGGCTCTACGCTACTTTGCGTCTGCGGTCACTGAACCGCCGATCCTGGCGTTGTCGGCAACAATCACCACACGGTTGCTGTCCACGGAGAAGAAGCCCCCATCCACGCCTACGGTCAGGCGTTCGCCTGACACCGGCTGGATGGCGAGTTCGCC
>NZ_JAPSHV010000214.1 GCF_031179385.1 Arthrobacter sp.
GCGTCGCAGAAGCGGGCGTCCGGCGCCCCCGGCCGGTCCGGTTCCCACGCGGTGCGGCGTCCGGGCAGCGGCGGCCCTTCCGCCAACGTCCTACCCTTCGGTGACCCGATGCTGGACAAGCTGGCCGGCCTAAAGAACCGCGGACCGCTGATCGCGCTACTCGGCGCGATCAGTGAGGCTGAGGCCCGCGACCTCGGACCCGCAGCGGAGTACGGCTCGCAGTCCTTCGCCGTCCTCGTCAGCGAACGGCCGCGGGATCTGCACGCAGTGATGGACGTCCTGCGCGGCGCCGGCTGGCATGTTGTCGCCGTAACACCGAACGCTTCGCTTCCCACGGCCTGGGCGCACTTCGATACGCCGCCTGCCACGGTGACTTCCTCCACTGCGAAGACCACAATCAAGACCGGCCCACTCGGCACAGGAGCACGGGCATGACAGCCACTCTTTCCCGCCCCGCCCCCAGCGGACAGGCGCAACGCCTCCTACCCAACCGGCAGGAGGCTCCGCGCCGAACGCACTGGCACCTCCTGATCAGCGCTGCCTCCTTCGCGGCCGTCATGCTGACGTCGCTGAGCCTGTCCGGAGTGATCTTCGGTTGGACCTGGTTCACGCCCGTCATGGTGACGGTGGGAACGGTGCTGTTCTTCATGGCGTTGTCCCGCTGGTCCCGGCTGCCCGGGTACTTCGCTCCCCTCGTGGGCGTTGTTGCGCTGGCGGGGTCCCTGATCTGGCAGTTCTTCCCCGGGCAGAGCACGCTCGGTTTCTTCCCGGGCGAGGGTTTCGTCGGCCGGCTGTCAGTGCTGTTAGGCCATGCGGAGAACACTGTGGTGTCGCAGGTGGCGCCCGTCCTGCCAACCGGAGGACTCTTCCTCGTGGTGTGCGCCGGCATCGGAATCATCGCCATTCTGGTCGACACGCTCGCCAATACGCTCCGGATGCCGGCCACCAGCGGACTGGCGCTGCTGGCAATCCTGGTGGTCCCCGCCGTCGTACGCATCAACAGCGTGGGTGTCCCGTCCTTCGTCGCCGCGGTGGCTGGATATCTGCTGCTGCTGGGGACCGCCCACTGGCTCGAGGCACGGCAGGACTCAGCGTCCTCCGGCGAGCTGTCCGGTGCGCATCTGTCGCGGGGTCTGACGATCGGTGCGCTGGCACTGGGCATCGCTGTCGTCCTTCCGCTGGCCATCCCGGGCTTCAATTCGGGTGTGTTCCCGCAGGGAGCGCGGGTGAACCTGTGGGGTACCGCGACGGGGTTGAATCCCATCGTCACACTCGGCAATGACCTGCGTAATCCCAATGGTTTCGGACGGATCGAGTACGCCACGACGGCTGAGGAGCCGCTGTACCTGCGGTCGGTGACGCTGGAGGACTTCAGCGGGCAGCGCTGGGAGCCGGATCAGCGGCTCGGTCAGCGCGTAGCCGGTGTCGAGGAGATGGCCGGTGACGGCCAGCCTCCCGGCGAGACGGTGCTGACGCGAATCGACACTGAAAGCTTCACCAGCCCCTGGCTGCTGGCACCGTACGCTCCAGTCTCCATCAACGGACTGAACGGGCGGTGGGCCTACGACCCGGGGAACCTCAGCATCCTCGCGATCGACGGCGGCTCCACCGCGGACCAGGACTACCTTGTGGAAAGCACCGAACCCGTGCTGACCAGGGAGCGGCTGCAGGCGATCCCGGCAGCCAATCCGGAGGCGGTGCCCGAACAGTTCCTCGCCCTGCCCGGTTCGCTGCCGGGCATCATCCGGGACACGACGGCGTCGGTGGTGGAGGGCATTTCCAACCCGTATAGCCAGGCGATCGCCATCCAGAGTTACCTCCGCGGGCCGTCCTTCGTGTACTCGGTCGATGCGCCCGTGGACGGCGGCTATGACGGCAACAGCCTCGATGTCATGGCCCGGTTCCTCGAATCCAAGTCCGGGTACTGCGTGCACTACGCCGGAACCATGGCCGTGATGGCGAGGCTCGCGGGCATCCCCAGCCGGGTCGCCGTCGGTTACTCCCCCGGTACGCCCACCGGCGAGCAGTTCCTTAGCCCGGACGGCGTTGAGTTCACCGAATACTCCGTGAATTCCAAGGACGCCCACGCGTGGCCCGAACTGTATTTCGAGGGCGTGGGGTGGGTGCAGTTCGAGCCGACGCCGTCCCGGGGTGTGGTGCCGGATTACGCGCTCTCGTCCCTGTCGCCGGTGAGCCCGTCGATCGACAACGACAGCTTGAACCCTGGTGTCGGCCCGGTTCCCCCGTCCACGGCAACCCCCTCTCCTGAAGCGGAGGAGGCGGAAACGGCCGACGCGGCGCGGGAAAGCTCGGAGCGGAGCTCAACCCTCGGCGTCGTGCTTGCCCTGCTGCTCGTGGTGCTTGCGCTGACGCCGATGGCGTGGCGGGTGCTGCGGACGCG
>NZ_JAPSHV010000215.1 GCF_031179385.1 Arthrobacter sp.
TTGTCTGCAGCTGGCCAATGAAGTGCCAGTGCAGCCGCGGGTCAGCGACTGCTAGCGCTTTAGCGGCTGCCTCCTGGTCCCGGTTCTCGCCGACGTCCAGGACTCCAAGCTCGGACAGCAGCACGACATCCTCGGGCGGGAAGAACTTGGTCACCACGATCAGCGTTGGCCGGTCCGTTCTGCCGCAGGCAACGGTCGCGCTCTCGATACGATCGTTGACCCGCCGCAGGTTGGATTCGAGTTCCGAGCGTCTGTCCGATGTCTCAGCCATGAGGCCACACCAGCCCTGCAAGTCGGCCAACCGGCCGACCCTGTGCGACCGCGCGGTGTGAGAACAGTTGCTCGTTCTCGAGGGTGCACCACGTGGCATCCCTGCCGGGTTCGCGCACCTCAGCTCCCGCCGCTTCGAGCTGCCCGCGAACTCCGGCCGGCAGGTCGAGGGCAGGCGTGCCCCAGCTTGTGATACTGGAAGTCGAGGGCACCTCCCGCGCAACCGAGTCGCGCATCTCCGCTGGAACTTCGTAGCACCGCCCGCAGACAGACGGTCCGATCCATGCGGCGATCGAGCCTGCCCCACGCCGGCGAAGCTCTTCGACTGTCAACCCGACAATGTTTCCCTCTACGCCCTTACGCCCGGCATGCGCCACAGCTGTCGCTGCTTCGCCGTGTGGACCGCGGCCGACCAGTACCACCGGTACACAGTCTGCGACCAGCACGGCGAGGGCGTTGGTACCTGCAGGACTTACCAGTGCGTCTGCCTCCGGCGCGGGACTGTACCCAGCCTCAGCGATAACCGTTGAGTGAGTCTGGGTCATGAAGTGCAGAGCACCAGGAGCGACGCCGATTTCGGCCTCAAGAGCCCGCCTGGAAACAGCAGCGGCACCCGGGTCACCGCCGACCCGAGGAGCGAGATTACCCGCTCCTCGATCGGTGAAGGCAACCCGGATGCCGGGTGCTGCATCAAAGGTCCGGAAGAACACCGCTTACTTCAGGAAGTCCGGAACGTCCAGGTCATCCGAGCGCCCGGTGGAGTAATCAGGCTCCACGACCGCAGGCAGGTCCACATCGAAACCGGCATCTCCGGGAACATCATTGCGCCGTCCGTTAGCCGAATGCTGCGACCAAGCGCCGTAGCCCGCTCCCGCTGCCACGGTCTGCGGTGCAGGGGCTGACTCCCGTCCGATGGCGGGAGCAGACGCGGGCTTGGCAGCCGGGGCAGGCTGCGAGGTGGCATCCACCTGGTCGAAGCCCGCTGCAATAACGGTGACACGCGCTTCATCACCCAGGGCATCGTCAATGACAGCACCGAAGATGATGTTCGCCTCGGGGTGAGCCACTTCCTGGACCAGGCGAGCGGCCTCGTTGATCTCGAACAGCCCGAGATCGGAACCACCCTGGATGGAGAGCAGCACGCCATGGGCGCCGTCAATTGACGCTTCGAGGAGCGGTGATGCGATAGCCAACTCGGCGGCCTTCACAGCGCGGTCCTCGCCGCGGGCGGAACCGATACCCATCAGGGCGGACCCTGCACCCTGCATGACTGACTTGACGTCGGCGAAGTCGAGATTGATCAGCCCGGGTGTGGTGATGAGGTCAGTGATGCCCTGGACGCCGGAGAGCAGCACCTGATCCGCCGAGCGGAAGGCATCCAGCATTGACACGTTACGGTCGCTGATCGAGAGCAGACGGTCATTCGGGATGACAATCAGGGTGTCCACTTCGTCTCGCAGGGTGTCGATCCCGGTTTCCGCCTGGTTTGACCGACGGCGCCCTTCGAAGGTGAACGGGCGGGTGACCACGCCAATGGTCAGCGCGCCAAGCGAACGGGCGATACGAGCGACGACGGGCGCGCCACCGGTACCCGTCCCGCCGCCCTCACCGGCGGTGACGAAGACCATGTCCGCCCCGCGGAGGACCTCTTCGATCTCTTCTGCATGATCCTCGGCGGCCTTGCGGCCGACTTCCGGATCCGCTCCGGCGCCCAGGCCGCGGGTGAGCTCACGGCCGACGTCGAGCTTCACGTCGGCATCGCTCATGAGCAAAGCCTGCGCGTCCGTGTTGATAGCGATGAACTCCACGCCGCGCAGGCCGACCTCGATCATTCGGTTGACGGCGTTCACGCCACCGCCGCCGATGCCTACGACCTTGATGACGGCCAAGTAATTCTGCGGTGCTGCCACGTCCTGTGTCCCTTGTTCGATCTGTGCGCTGGTTGGGTCTTGTGGGCTGGAGGTTCCAACCTTCGACCTGACAAACATTCACCTTCAACTTGAGAGTTAATGTTATGTCAAGTAACTTCTACTGAGACGCTAGGTGCATGGTCTCCGGCATGCAACGACCGCTCCCGCGTGTCGGAAAACTTCACCTGGTAACCGGGCG
>NZ_JAPSHV010000019.1 GCF_031179385.1 Arthrobacter sp.
CCCGAGTACAGCCACAGGTTGCCTTTGCTATCCCGCGCCAGCAGGTCAACCTTCTTGTCGCCGTCGAAGTCACCGGGAGCGACGATGCTGGTCATCGAGTTCCAGCCCGTGCCGGCCGCAGTCTTCTTCAGCCACCCACCGGTACCGTTACCCGAGTACAGCCACAGGTTGCCTTTGCTATCCCGCGCCAGAACATCTGGGTTCCCGTCACCGGAGAAGTCATGTCCCTGGATGGCAACAGAGGGCTGCGGCGCAGGTTCGTAGGAGTAACTCAGCGCGTTGGAGGTGCCATGCGGTGTCGTGATCGCCACGTCCGCGTTTCCGGAAGCATGCTCTGGAGCAATGAAGGAGAGTTCGGTCGCCGACGTTACGGTGACGCTCTCTACCGGAATGTTCACTCCGCCGATCGTCACGGAGGTCTCCCCGGGCAGGAAACCATCTCCCACAACCGTGACTGGTGTCCCGCCTGCCGCCGGACCGGAGCTGGGCGTCAGCGACACGGCGGTCGGCGCCGTCGGGACGGCGGTCGCGCTGTACGTGTATGTGACCTCGTTGGAGGGACCTGCCGCCGTCGTAATGAAAATGGTGACCGGGCCTTCCGTCCCGGCGGGAGCCAGGAAGGAGAGTTCGGTGTCGGAGATAACAGTGACGTCATCGTCCAGGAATGAGGCGGTATCCATAGTCACTGAAGTGGCCCCCGGAACAAAGCCGGTGCCCCTTAGCGTCACGACGTTGTTGCCCTCCAGCGGGCCGGAGTTCGGGGAAACAGATGTGATGGTCGGTGGCACGGTGACCGCCAGGTACGTGAGTTCCATGGAGCCGCTGGTGCCGACCGGCGTGGTGACGCTCACCGGGACGGTGCCGGCGGGATGCGCCGGAGCCTTGATGATGAGGGTGCCGGTGTTCATCACTTCAACGTCGGAGGGTGAAATGACCTTGTCGCCGATCGTGACGCTGGTGCGGCCGCTGATGAAGCCGGAGCCAAAGACCCAGACCTCTTTACCTCCCGTAGCTGCAACTTCATCCGGGTCGAGTTCGTCGACCTCCGGCGCCTCCGGGGCAGGTTCGTTATAGATGAACTCAAGTGCGTTGGTCGTGCCCGAGGGAGTTGTCGCTGTCACAGCCGCAGGGCCGGCGACGTTGGCCGGCGTCTCGAAGCTCAGTTCCGTATCCGACAGAACGACGACGTCGCCCGCTGCCTTCCCTCCGACGCTCACCGTTGTATCCGCCGTGAAGCCGGACCCATGCATCGTCACAGTGTCGCCGCCCGTTGTCACGCCGTCAGCCGGCGTCAGCTCCTCGGCCGACGGAGCAGCGGGCCGGTCCACGCGCTCGCAGCTGACGTCACCGATCGAAATCCTGCCCAGCCAGATGGAGGCAATTTCGCCTACTTCCGTCACTTTGCCCTTGAGCAGGAGATTGACGGAGAGACCGTTCACCTTCGCTGATGACGCGTTGGAGCTTGTGCTACCAGGGCGGACCTTCGCGATCACGTCTGCGCGGGTCATCCCCGGGACAGTTGCCGAGGCCTTCAGTTCAAGGCCTTCAGCAGGGATGCCTGTCGGATCGACTTCGGTGCCCAGCACTGTCACGCCCTGCGCGTCAGTCTCAGCCTCCGGAAGCGCGCCGGAAATGCAATCGGCGGACGAAGACACCTGTTGTGCCGACACGGCGCTCACGCCGAGAACAGATACGGAAAGGTCCTCGACAAGCGCGGAACTGCTGCTACCACCCTCGCCTGACACCGTGTCGAGCGTTGCGACGCCAGCTGCAGCGGCGCCCTTGAGCGTGCCGAAGTGAGCTGAAAGGTCGGGGATCAACAGCTCCCCCCCGGGTGGTCCTTTCGTTGCTGCGGCTGCATCGACCTCCAGCACGGCTGTACCACCGAGTTCCAGGGAGAGTTGCATCTTCACAGCCGACGCATTCGCCTCACCCGGCGCGGCGATCGCGGGCATAGCAACCATCGCGCTCCCGCCGATCGCGAGCGCCGACGCAATAGCGGTGGCCCTTGTAGTGCTCCATCTCGCGGACATGTTCACACTCCTATGCAGTCCGGACAGCCGCATCAACCGAATCGCCACTGGTGGCGAGGCGTCGCACGACTGTCGTGCTGGTGCAACGGTAAGGAGACGACCTTGTGAACAGGTTGAGCTCGGCGTTCAGGCGAATGCCCCTGAGGAATTGGCGCGGAAAAGGCGAAATGGTGAAGGATCTAAGTTCTGCGTAAGGTGGATCACACCGTGTTACAGCGCGGTCAGTCCACTCCTTACTCTCGGAGGCATCACCTTGCCAGGTATGAACCTGACGCGGGACGAAGCACGCCAGCGGGCGGCCACAGTCAGCGTCCACAGCTACGTCATCAATCTCGACCTGACCCGCGGGGGCTCGGTTTTCCGATCGACCACCGTGGTCTCCTTCGACGCCGAGCAGGGTGCGTCCACCTTCATTGACGCTGTTACCTCTGCCGTGCACCGGGTGACGCTTAACGGTGTGGACCTTGACGTCACAGATGTGGCCGACGGTGTGCGTATCCGCCTGGACAACCTCGCCACCTCCAACGAGCTGGTTGTGGATGCCGACATGCTGTACATGAACACCGGCGAGGGCCTCCACCGGTTCGTTGATCCCGTGGACAACGAGGTCTACCTCTATACGCAGTTCGAGGTTCCCGATTCCCGACGCGTTTTCGCTGTCTTCGAACAGCCGGATCTGAAGGCCACGTTCCGCTTCACCGTGACAGCGCCGTCCCACTGGGATGTCATCTCCAATTCGCCGACCCCTGAGCCCGTGCAGGCCGGTTCAGCGGACGACGGCGGAGCTCGCTCCACGTGGGCATTCGAACCGACACCCGTGCTGTCCTCGTACGTCACCGCGCTGATTGCCGGGCCGTACCAGTCCGTGCGCAGCGAACTGACGAGCTCCGATGGCCGCACCATTCCGCTGGGCGTTTTCGCCCGGAAGTCACTGATGCAGCATCTGGACGCCGAGAATGTGTTCGAACTGACCCGCCAGGGATTCGAGTTCTTTGAGGCACAGTTCGGCACCCCGTACCCCTTTGAGAAGTATGACCAGCTCTTCGTGCCCGAGTTCAACGCCGGAGCGATGGAGAATGCCGGCGCAGTAACCTTCCTCGAAAGCTACGTCTTCCGATCCCGGGTCACCGAAGCCACCATCGAGCGCCGGGCGATCACCATCCTGCACGAGCTGGCGCACATGTGGTTCGGCGACCTTGTGACCATGCGCTGGTGGAACGATCTCTGGCTGAACGAGTCCTTCGCCGAGTTCATGTCCACCCTCGCATCGGCGGAGGCAACGAAGTTCACGCAGTCGTGGACTACTTTCGCCTCGCTTGAGAAGGCGTGGGCCTACCGTCAGGACCAGCTGCCCTCAACCCACCCCATCGTTGCTCCCATCAATGACCTGGAGGACGTGCAGGTCAACTTCGACGGGATCACGTACGCCAAGGGCGCATCAGTCCTCAAGCAACTGGTGGCTTGGGTGGGCCAGGACAAGTTCATGCAGGGTGTGCGGGAGTACTTCGGCAAGCACGCCTGGTCCAACACCGAGCTCTCCGACCTGCTGGTTGAGTTGGAGAGGGCAAGTGGCCGCGACCTTGGCGAATGGTCCGCCCAGTGGCTGGAGACTGCCGGTGTGAACACCCTCCGTCCAGAGATCAGTTCCGACGACGACGGCGTCATTACCTCGTTCGTTGTCCAGCAGACGGCGGTCGAGGACTACCCCACGATCCGTTCCCACCGCCTCGCGATTGGTTTCTACAACCGGTCAGAGACCGGCCAGCTCGAGCGGTCGCACCGGGTGGAGCTTGATATTGCCGGAGAGCGCACCGAGGTTGGAGAGCTCGTCGGTCTGGAGCGGCCGGACCTGGTGCTGCTCAATGACGATGACCTGGCCTACGCCAAAATCCGACTGGACGACCAGTCGCTGCGGACCGCGACCCGATCGCTCAGGGATTTCCGCGAATCTTTGCCCCGGACGCTTGTGTGGGCTTCCGCGTGGGATGCCGCACGCGACGGTGAAACTCCTGCGCGCAACTATGTTGAGCTGATCCTTCAGAACATCGCTTCGGAATCGGATTCGTCCGTCGTTCTTGTACTTCTCCGGCAGCTGGCTACCACGTTGTTCTTCTATGTGAATCCCGAGGACCGGCAGGCAATGGAAATCGCAGCCGCGGACAGCCTGTGGGAGTTGGCGCAGGGTGCGGAGGCCGGTTCAGACTCCCAGCTGCAGTTTGTGAAGGCGTTCGCCGTACACGCGCAGACCGATCCCCAGCTCGACATCGTCGAAGGAATCCTCGATGAGTCGGGGGCGCCTGCAGGGCTGACCGTCGACGCGGACCTGCGTTGGGAGCTGTTGACCAGTCTCGTCGTAGGCGGACGCAAGGCTCAGCCGGACATCGATGCTGAACTCGAGCGGGACGCCACCGCCACGGGCGCGCTTGCGGCCGCCCAGGCAAAGGCGGCCATTCCAACGCCCGAGGCGAAGCAGCAGGCGTGGGCCGCAATCGTTGATCGCTCGGACATGCCGAATGCGGCGCAGCGTTCAGCGATTGCAGGGTTCACCCGTGTGCACGACACTGCCCTGCTCGAGCCGTTCGCCGCCAAATACTTTGCTGCAGCGAAGGATGTCTGGGCGAGCCGGACCCATGAAATCGCCCAGCAGATCATCGTGGGCCTCTACCCCTCACGCCTGACGACACAAGCGACGCTCGATGCGACCGATGAATTCCTTGGCACGCTCGATTCGGATCTTGCCTCCCTTCGTCGTCTCACGCTGGAGAATCGCGACGGGGTTGCACGCGCATTGAGGGCCCAGGCAGCTGACAAGTAGCGTTTTCCGTGCACCCGATGGCAAGCAGCCGCCCTTCTGCGGTTCCGGGCCATCGGGTGTACTTTGTGCCTATGAATCTTTCCGAGCATCACTATCTTGTACGTGTGGTGTGGACCGGCAACCGTGGAGAAGGCACCTCGGCATACCGGTCCTACTCCCGTGACCACGAGGTGTCCTCCGACGGTGTGCCGGTCATCCTCGGATCAGCCGACCCGACTTTCCATGGCTCCCCGGACCACTGGAACCCAGAGCAGCTTCTGCTGGCAGCGCTCTCCCAGTGCCATATGCTTTCCTACCTTCACATGGCGGTGAAGAACGGCGTCGTTGTCACTGCCTACGAAGACGCCGCCGAGGGCACCATGCGCCTCAACCCGGATGGCAGCGGCGAATTCACGAGGGTGACGCTGAAGCCGCGGGTAACTATCACTGATAGCGCGGCGAAGCATACGGCCCAGTCCATTCATGCCGACGCCGCTAGGGCCTGCTTCATCGGCAGATCGGTCAACTTCCCCGTCCAGCATGAGCCGGTGGTGATGGTAGGGGGTACCGCGGGACCGCTCAGCCAGCCGTCCCGCGAGAAAACCACAGCCTGAGCAAATTCAGCCCGTGGTCGCTCACAGCCCGGAGCGCCGCTGACGCTGCACTCCGCCTACGAGCTCGTCCTCCAGCATTCCGCGAATGGTCTCCTCCACAGCGCACACGGCACCAGTCCCCAGCGACCTTCGCCTGCCGGTACTGTTCCAGCGGCGCGGGTCCAGCGTCGTCGTACGCATGCAGGAGCGGGGCGGGCGACAGCGCGGGAGGGGAAACGGTGCCGCCGAGCACCAGAATGCGATTGCGCCCAGCCTACGACGGTAATCTTGACCTGCTCCCTGTGCCGTGGCCGCCTGTGCCGTGAACTTCCCGGACCGCGAGTGCCCCCTAAGAAAGGTTTTTCGCATGCAGTTCCTTGACCAGCTCGGTTACGGCGGTAACATCATCGCCGCCGCACTGATACTGCTGGCCGCCCTCATCCTGTGGTTGTTCCTGCGAATGCTGATCAACCGCATGGTACGCCGCGTTCAAAACGGGTACGAGATGTTCAAGAAGCCGCACTTCCGGTGGGCACAGCCGGTTCTCCGCACGCTTGATCACAAGCGCCGAATGCAGCGCGCTGAGACAATCGGGGCGTTGCTGCGAAGTACGACGGCCGTCACCATCGCCATCATCGCGATCATGACCGCTATCGAACAGCTCGGAGTCAACATCGGCCCCATCCTTGCGAGTGTCGGGATTGTCGGTATTGCGATCGGTTTCGGTGCCCGGGAAGTGATTCGGGACGCGTTTCTCGGGTTCTTCATCACGATCGAGGACCAGTACGGCATCGGTGACGTCATTGAAGTCGGCGACACAGTGGGTGTAGTGCAGTCCGTGGGCCTCCGGATCACCCGCATGGTGGATGAGAACGGCGCAATCTGGTACATCCGCAACGGTGACATCATGAAGGTAGGCAACCGATCGCAGGGAAACTACGTCCCTCCTGCCACCGACGACGAAAAGGCGGAAAAAGCCAATGAGCAGTGAAACACCCGGCCCTATCCCCATCCCGTCGCGCTTCGGCGAGCCTATCGCGCGTCTAACTCCTGTTGGCCCGCGATTCGATCAGCCTTCCTACACTGACAATTTCTATGAAGCCGTAGGTGGGCACGGCACGTTCGTTCGCCTGGTCGACGTGTTCTACGACGGTGTGGCAACAGATGTGCTCCTCCGCCCCATGTACCCGGAAGAGGATCTTGGCCCCGCCAAGGAGCGCCTGCTGCTTTTCCTGGAACAGTACTGGGGTGGACCCAAAACGTACGGCGAGACCCGCGGACACCCCCGCTTGCGTATGCGTCACCAGCCGTTCCAGGTCACTCCAGCAGCCCGCGACCGCTGGCTGAAGCACATGCGCGACGCCGTGGACTCCCTGGAACTCTCGCCCCTGCACGAGGCGACGTTGTGGGACTATTTGGAACGCGCCGCACACTCCATGGTGAACTCCGCCTGACGCCCTCAGCGGTCCGCCTCGCCAGGCTGGTGCGGTTTAGGGTTAGAGAACCGCAGCCCGCCGGACAAGGACGTGACCGGTGTCCGTGGTGAGCCGGGTCCAGCGGCCATTCGTGAATACGGCGGCCTGCTTTCCGGGAACCAGGAATCCCAGCGCGAAAGCTCCGAAAGCAGCGCCTGCGGGCAGCTCCGCGGGCGCCTGCTCGATCGGTCGGGCCCACACGACCCCCCGGGCGTTGTTGACAACGATCGCTCCGGGCGATTGCGGTACCGCCTCCGCGATCTCGCGGATGCCGTCCGAAGCCGCGGTGAGTAATGCGTCGGACGAAACGGTTCCCTGCTGCTCCCAGCCAGCCCGCGGAGGCAGAACTCCTGCCCAGATCTCGGTGACGGTCACCGGCGGCACCGGTAGGACGACGTCGTCATCCCCCATGCGCGCAAGCCGGTCGGAGACCGATGCCAACGCCACGGTGGTGTCCAGCTGGGCGGGTTCCCGAAGAGGCATGGTACGCAGGCCGAGCACAGTCGGCAGGTTCTCTCCGAGGATGCGTGGACCGAGGATGCAGACATATGCTGCCAGCACCCCGCCCACGGCCTGAAGCCGCACTGCCCCGTCCTGGGCTGCACGCGCACGTCCTACGAATGTGCGCAGATCGTGCACTATCTGTGGTTCGGCCAGTGTCAGTTCACGGGACATCGTGGAGGGGTGGGACATGGTGCAATCCTCTCACCTGCACGTCGGCCGCTTCCATTCCCGTGACTTTCCGGCGGGCCCCTACCGGCGAGCGCGGCTCCTGATGGCTCCCAGCCAGTTGAGGCGGCTCGCCGCGCAGTCTAATGTCGGTGATGGTTCCCCTGGTTACGCGCCGCACGGGAGCTGAACAGGCCCGTCCCCGCGCATCAAGGAGCTCCACATCACCATGTCCGCCGAACCCGTGCAGGATCCCACCGCTGCCCTCGTCCGACTGCTTGACCTGGACAGCGCGGCCGGGGCACAAACGGACGAGGAGATCTATGTAGCGACGCCCGTGAAGCAGCCGGGCAAGCGGGTCTTCGGAGGACAGGTCCTGGCGCAGGCTCTGGTCGCCGCCATCCGGACCGTTGAGTCCGAGCGGTACGTCCATTCGATGCACGGGTACTTCCTCCGCGCAGGCGACGCCGAACTCCCCATCACTTTCGGGGTGCAGCGACTGCGGGACGGGCGCTCATTCTCCGCCCGACGCGTCCACGCCTACCAGAACGGCGTACCGATCCTGTCCATGATCGCCTCTTTCCAGCAACCGGACGACGGGATCACACACCAGGAGCCGATGCCGGTGGACCTTCCCGAGCCCGAGTCCTTGCCTTCCACCGCAGACCTCCTCGGCCGTTTCGACCACCCGGTGGCGAAAGCGTGGGCCTACGACCGCCCGTTCGACATCCGACACATCGACTCACCTCTCTACGTGGAGAACACGGGGTCCAAAGAGCCGGTGAACGCCGTCTGGATGAAGACCTTCGGCTCGATGCCAGCAGACCCGGCGCTACATCAGGCGGCCCTCGCCTATGCCAGCGACTACACGCTGCTCGAGTCGATCCTGCGCCCGCACGGACTCACCTGGATCCATCCGGGGATGAGCGTGGCCAGCCTTGACCACGCCATGTGGTGGCACCGCCCCGTACAGGTTGATGAGTGGCTGCTCTACGTGCAGGCCTCACCCAGTGCGTCGGGGGCACGCGGATTGGCGCTGGGAAAGATTTACAACAGGGCAGGTGAACTGGTGGCTACCGTCGCACAGGAGGGGATGGTCCGGGTGCCCGACGACGCCGGCAGCCGCCTGGAAGGTGCTGTGCAGAAGAAGCTCATGGACCAGAAGATGCGTCGCTGGAAGGCCTGAGGTCCGCTTCCGCAAATGAAGGAGGGAGCGTGCTCGATGCACGCTCCCTCCCTCCTTCGATGACCTATTGGCCGGTACCTACAGCTGCCGCCCGGACTAGTCGCGGGTCAGGCGGCGGTGGGTCACGCGGTGAGGCTTCGCAGCTTCGGGGCCGAGCCGTTCAACCTTGTTCTCCTCGTAGGCTTCGAAGTTGCCCTCGAACCAGTACCAGTTGGCTGGGTCCTCCTCCGTGCCTTCGTAGGAGAGGATGTGGGTGGCCACCCGGTCGAGGAACCAGCGATCGTGCGAGACCACGACAGCGCAGCCGGGGAACTCAAGCAGCGCGTTCTCGAGGCTGGACAGGGTTTCAACGTCGAGGTCGTTGGTGGGCTCATCGAGCAGCAGAAGGTTGCCGCCCTGCTTGAGCGTCAGTGCCAGGTTCAGGCGGTTCCGTTCACCGCCCGAGAGCACTCCAGCCTTCTTCTGCTGGTCCGGGCCCTTGAAGCCGAAGGCGGAGACGTACGCGCGCGACGGCATCTCAACCTGGCCGACCTGGATGTAATCGAGACCGTCCGAAACCACTTCCCAGAGCGACTTGTTGGGATCGATGCCACCTCGGGACTGGTCGACGTAGGAGATCTTGACCGATTCGCCGATCCTCAGCTCGCCGTCATCCAACGGCTCCATGCCGACGATCGTCTTGAAGAGCGTGGTCTTTCCGACGCCGTTCGGACCGATGACGCCGACGATGCCGTTGCGGGGAAGCGAGAAGGACAACCCGTCGATGAGAATGCGGTCGTCGTAGCCCTTGCGCAGGTCGTGAGCCTCGATCACCTGGCTGCCCAGGCGGGGGCCCGGCGGGATCTGGATCTCTTCGAAGTCGAGCTTCCTGGTGCGCTCGGCTTCGGATGCCATCTCCTCGTACCGTGCGAGTCGCGCCTTCGACTTGGTCTGGCGGCCCTTTGCATTTGAGCGTACCCATTCGAGCTCTTCGGAGAGCCTCTTGGATAGCTTCTGGTCCTTCTTGCCCTGGATCTCGAGGCGCGCGCGCTTCTTCTCGAGGTACGTCGAGTAGTTGCCCTCGTACGGGTAGAGGTGTCCGCGGTCCACTTCGGCGATCCACTCGGCGACGTGATCGAGGAAGTAGCGATCGTGGGTTACTGCCAGCACTGCACCGGGGTAGGCGGAGAGGTGCTGTTCCAGCCAGAGCACGCTTTCGGCGTCGAGGTGGTTGGTGGGCTCGTCGAGGAGCAGCAGGTCAGGCTTCTGGAGCAGCAGCTTGCACAGAGCGACCCGACGCCGTTCTCCACCGGAAAGCACCGTCACGTCGGCCTCCGGCGGCGGGCAACGCAGGGCGTCCATCGCCTGTTCCAGCTGGGAGTCGATGTCCCAGGCATCAGCGGCGTCGATGGCCTCCTGCAGCTTGCCCATCTCGTCGAGCAGCCTGTCATAGTCTGCGTCAGGATTAGCCATCTCTTCGGAGATCTCATTGAAGCGCTGGATCTTGCCGTAAATCTCGCCGACGCCCTCCTGAACGTTGCCGAGAACGGTTTTTTCCTCGTTCAGGGGCGGCTCCTGCAGGAGGATGCCCACGGTGTAGCCGGGGCTGAGCCGGGCCTCACCGTTGGATGGAGTGTCCAGCCCCGCCATGATCTTGAGGATGGTGGATTTACCCGCACCGTTGGGCCCCACCACACCGATCTTGGCGCCCGGGAAGAAGGACATGCTTACGTCGTCGAGAATTACTTTGTCGCCAACAGCCTTACGGGCCTTGGTCATCGTGTAGATAAATTCCGCCATAGTCCAAGGCTAGTGCGTGGTGACCCCCAGAACATATTCTCGGGTCTGCGCTCACCGGCAGGACCGCTAGCGCTGGTCTCCGATGAAGCATCGCCCGTCTGCCAGAACCGGAAGTTGCGTCACGGTCGCGACTCCGTCACGCACGTGTCCGAAGATGCAGGAGTCTCCGACGGGGGCGGCTGCGGTCATCGCATCAACTTCCAGACCAGTGGGAGTGGTGTCGATCGAAACCTCGACCGCGGCGGGGTCGACTCCCGCCGTGCCGAACGCCGCCCGCAGCGCGTCAGCATTGGGTTTGGGCGTCTGAGCCGCCGCTGAGTTCAATGCTTCTGTGACTGCGGTCAGGACGTTCGACGGCGCCTCGGACGGAGCCTTCTGTGCTGCCGGAGCCGGGCTTGATGCTGTCGGAGCTGTCGGAGCTGCCGGAGCCACGTGGAGAACCTGAGTCGGGCTTCCGGCAGCCGCACCGCACCCACTCAGCCCGAGGATGATGACGCCGGCGGCGAAGCAAAGTCTCCCTGCCGAGACCGTCCCTTTGATGACCACGTCCCGCTGTGCCGTCTGTCCCCGCATGACCCAATTCTGACACGGCACAACCCGGACCTCCGCTAGAACGGGGCAGAAGCGAGCTCCTCCTCTACGTGCGCCTCGTCATCGGCATCCTGGTCCGGCTGCTCTGACGGGTGCTCGGCGCCTGTACCGGGCGGACCGTAACCTGGAGCGATTTCGCCTGTTCCGTAGTCGACTCCGGTGAAGGCGTCATCGGAGCTTGCCTGAAGCCCCGACGGATCGATCCGATCTGCGCTTGAGCGACGGTAACTCGCGGTCCCGAACAACAGATCATGACCGGCCGAATCAGCATCGATCTCGACGGTGGTGCCGCTCTTCCCCTCCTCATTGACCCAGCTCCGGACCCGGAGCCTACCGGTCACGATGATGCGGTCGCCCTTCTGAAAACTCACTCCTGCGTTTGTTGCCAGCTGACGGAACATGGAGACCGAGTACCAGTTGGTGTCGCCGTCCGCCCAAGTGTTGGTCTTCTTGTCGAAGTACCTGTCGGAGCTGCCCAGCCTGAACTTGGTGATCGGCAGGCCGCTGCCCGCTACTGTGCACTTGACATCGGTGCCGACGAAGCCGCGGACCGTCACATAGTTGCTCATTCATCATCCCTTCAGAGGTTTCAACGTACCGACGCCGATGCATCGGTACGTTCAGTCTCTGATGAGGCTGCCAGCGGGTGCGGCCCGCCGGCTGGTATGTGGAGAACGCCAGCGCAATTTGTGAGCTGTGGAGGGAATGACGCAGACTTGGAACGGCTAAACTTGTGTGGGCACTCCGTCCGCCCCGCCCCCGTAGCTCAATGGATAGAGCAACGGCCTTCTAATCCGTAGGTTGCGCGTTCGAGTCGCGCCGGGGGCACCAGAATCATTCGGAGAATGTCACCCTCAGTTCGAGGAAATGCTGGCCGGAAACGTCCTGCGAGTACTCGGCACGGCCTGCGATTCCTTCGAGCTCACCGGTCCCCGACCCCGGAATGATGTGCCCGGAGCTCGCCGCCGCGGTTCCATCCGCAAGTCCCCAGTGCTGGACGATCATGCTTCCGCGCCGGCCAAGCACACTACCAGTGAAGACCTCGGACGCCACGTACCCGGCTCCCCGATTATTGCCTGCCATAAGCAGTTCCGCCACAGACGACCCTTCGATGTCGCCGGCAAACTCCTTCGTTGCGCGCACACGGGACAGTTCACTGTCCACGCCGTCCACCTCGTAGGACTCAGGTTCCCACGTCGAGATGTCGAAGGCCGCCCGTATGACGTTTTCCTGCAGTTCGCTCATTCCCCCAGTATTGCGGCATCGAGCGCCCTTCGCATGTTCGCGCAGAAACGGCTGGTCAGGTAAGCGGAGCCTTTTCAGTTGAACGCGAGCCCCGGAAAAGCGTCCTGGTCTTCCGGTCAAGCAGCACGAGGTAGGTTGCGAACGCCACCCCTAGTACTGCGGCGAGCTGCCTGGCGGTGTGCAGGCTCAGCTCGATATAGGGGAAGATGTCGAGCTGATCAGAGATCGCATAGATCATGAAGAAGGACACCAGGAAGTAAAGAATCTTGACCTGCCAGTCGTCCCGGATACCCGTTACGGCGAACAACGGGATCAGCCACACGACGTACCAGGCCTGAATCATCGGTGCCAGAAGCACGACGGCGGCAAGAGCGAGAGCGAGCCTGCGCACCAGATGTGCGTGCTCTCCCTTGAAGACGAACCAGGTGATGAAGACCAGTGACGCGAGCGTGCCGACCTTGTGAACGATCTCTGCCCAGGACCAGCCCTCGAACCCGAGGGCATCTCCGGTGAGCGCCACGACCATCCCCAGGAATCCGATCGGCGCGTACCAGATCCATACGCTGCCCGGTGTGCTGAGAGCACCGACCCAGCCGAACCCGAAGCCGTTCAGCATCCCGAGGATCCATAGGATGCCGAGCGAGATACCGGCCGTCAGCGCCCAGTAGATGGCCTTGCGGGACCAACTCGCGCCGCGTCCCGCCCACATCAGCCCGATGAAGGGAAGGAAGATCAGGGTGATCGGCTTGATACCGATTGAGAGCGTCACGAGGAGGATCGCCGGCACGAACCGCCCACGGGCCGCAATATAAAGAGCTGCAACCGCGAGGCCCAACATCAGAGAATCGTTGTGGATGCTCGCAATGAAGTTGGTGAGGAACAGCGGGTTTGCGACGGTAAGCCAGAGCGCCCGGTTCGGATTGACGTGGTGCAGCTCTGCAAGGCGGGGCACGTAGTAAACGCATAGCGCCACCCCAACCAGGGCGATGAGGCGGAAGAGCAGTATGGACAGGTCCGGTTGCCCTCCGGTCAACCGGACGACCATTTCCTCGAGCCACAGGAAGATCGGCCCATACGGCGTCGGACTTTGCGCCCAGAGGTCGTCCGCGCCGATCTGCAGGTAGTTGGAGATCTGCGAGTAGCCGTCCTCGTACGGGTTCAGACCGGCAACCATCACCTGCCCCTGGGCGATGTACGCGAAAACGTCGCGGCTGAAGAGCGGGAGGGCGAAACACATCGGTGCGCCCCATGCGAGGGTCGCAGCCAGGATGGTGCGCCGCGACTCCGGCCCCCAATTCTCAATACGCTGGCCAAGTCTCAGCCAGGACCGCACAAGAAGCATTCCACCAATGGCGAGCAGGATGACCGAAATCACAGCACCGACGGGCTCGAAGCGTAGCCAAATAATTGCCGGCACCTGCCGGAGTTCGCGAGAAGCCAAGGAGAGCCACCCCACGCCGAACGAGCCGATCAGCATGAGCATGGAGCCGATGAAGCCCTGGATGATCGCGACCTGAGGGCGCCCTGTGCGCGCGGTCGCAACTGTGGCAGGCGCAGGGGCGGTCATTGAGGCAGGTCCGATCGTCGGTCTGGCTTGGGCGGGGCAAGGGATCGAGGTCGCTCGATTTTATCATTCGGCAGCCTTCGCAGGGCTTCGACGCGCGTCGCGGAGCGGGCAGGCAGACAGGCCATAGACTGGCGACAGTTTCCTGCGAGTACAGACGGGCGGTTGATGGCTTTGGGGCGCCACCGGGCGGAGATTCCGGCACGCGAGATAGACGGTTCCGGAGGGTCCGACGTCGTGGTGTGGGGTGGGTTCGTGACCCTCTCGGCCGGCGTCACCATGGCGGTGTTCGAGCTAAGCGTGTTGACCATTGCGTTCGTGACGGCAGCACTCGCAGGCGGATTCCTCCTCGTTTCGTGGCTGGCCGCATCGGTTTCGAGACCAGCGCCTGATTCGTCCGGGACACCGCAAGAGCCTGCGCCGCCGATTACGCCAACCGCGTCCGAGACGCTCCCGTGGCCAAAGGCGGAAAAGGCACCGGTCGAGGCCGTCGAACCTGACAGCCGGTGGATAGATACCTTCGGCCCTCCCGAAACGGGCCAACTTCCCGTCCAGCGGTACCTCCGGGACAACGGGCCAGCGAACCGGCAGAGGGCTGAGGATTCTGATTCCACCCTGCCCCAGTGGAGCCATTCACGGGCCTGAGCCGGTCGGGGCCGATGGAGCACCCGGTACATTTGTCGAGTGCCAATAACAAGTGAACCCATCGTTTGGATCGACTGCGAGATGACGGGACTGGATCCCGTAACCGACGCCCTTATTGAGGTGGCGGTCATCGTCACCGACTCCGAACTGAACATTCTGGGCGAGGGAGTCGACGTCGTCATTGCTCCGCCGCCGGGCGCGGTGGAATCGATGGGCGATTTCGTGCGCAACATGCACACCGTCTCCGGTCTCCTGGAAGAGCTCCCGCAGGGAGTCACCATGCAGGAAGCGCAGGACCGGGTGCTGGAGTACATCAAGACGCACGTCCCTGATCCGCGGCGCGCCCAACTGGGAGGAAACTCCGTGGGCACGGACAGGGTGTTCCTCGCCCGGGACATGCCTGCCCTGGTTGAGCACCTTCACTACCGCGTAGTCGACGTGTCAACCATCAAGGAACTGGCTCGCCGCTGGTATCCCCGAGCGTACTTCCAGGCGCCGGAGAAGAGCGGTAACCATCGCGCACTGGGTGACATCAAGGACTCCATCCGGGAGTTGCAGTACTACCGCAGCACCATCTTCGTGCCTGGTCCGGGGCCTGATTCCGAGACCAGCAGGGCAGCAGCGCAGGATCTGCTGGCCGGAAGCTAGCCCGCCGTACCCGTCCCGGAACCGGCTCAGGGAGGGGGCGAAAAATGTACCCGGAAATGTGTGTAGAATTGTCTGCGCTGCCTCGTTCAGCCCCAGCAAGTCCGCTTAGCGGCGGATCCTGTGCGGGACGATGATTCGAGGCGCATGGTGGGTATAGCTCAGTTGGCAGAGCGCCTGGTTGTGGTCCAGGAGGTCGCGGGTTCAAACCCCGTTACTCACCCCATTGGCCCGCCGGCAGTAGCCGCAGGCTTCGGTGGCCGCCCTGCATCCTCGGGGCGGCCATTGGCATTTCTTCGGTCTGATGAGTGGTGTGCGGAACGAAGATTCATCAGAGAGGGAAGCTGCATGAAACGCACTCTGTTCGAGGAAGACCACGAGCTTTTCCGGGAAGTGGCGCAGGAGTTCAACTCTCGTGAAATTGCGCCTCATTACGCGCGGTGGGACCGGGAACACATGATGCCGCGCACCATGTGGACTGCAGCCGGGGAGCAGGGTCTGTTGGGTCTGGCCGTCCCGGAAGAATTCGGCGGAGCCGGCATGCCCGACTACCGCTTCCGCGTGGTCCTCGACGAAGAGTTCGCCCGAGCCAACCATCTGGCCGCAGGGCTTGCACTGCACCTGCATGATGACATGGTCCTGCCCCATCTGCTGGCTTACGGATCCGATGAGCTGAAGCAGCGTTGGCTCCCCGGCATGGTCACCGGTGAAGCCGTCACGTCGGTGGCGTGGACCGAACCTGGCGCTGGAAGTGACCTTCGCGGCGTGCGTACCAAGGCAGTGCGCGACGGCGATGGCTGGCTGATCAGCGGACAGAAAACGTTCATCGGGAACGGCATCAGCGGGGATGCTTCCCTGGTCCTCGCTCGCACCGATGGCTCCAGTGGACGCGGCAGCAGCGATTCATTCTCCCTGTTCATGGTTGAGAAGGGGCCGGGATACGAGACCGGCAAGCAGTTGGACAAGATGGGCCTTAAGGCCTCCGATACCGCCGAACTGTTCTTTGACAATGTCCGGGTGCCTGAAGCGAACCTTGTGGGTGAAGTGGGACACGGGCTACGGTATGTCACCGAGCAGCTGCCGCAGGCACGCCTTGCGATCGCCGTGGCATCAGCGGCCGTCGCACGCGCCATGTACGAGGCAACGGTCCGGTACACCCGGGAGCGCAACGCGTTCGGTGAACGCGTGATCGACTTCCAGAACACGCGCTTCGAGCTCGCGGACCTCCTGACCGAAGTGGAAGTCATGGAAACCTACGTCGATCGGGCAGTTCTCGCCTTCAACGATGGCGCGCTCGACGGCGTAGCTGCCGCCCGGGTGAAACTGTGGACCAGCGAGCGGGTCAAATCCATTACGGACCGCTGCCTGCAACTGCATGGCGGGTACGGCTACATTCTCGAGTACCCCGTGGCGCAGGCATTCCTGGCCGTCCGCCTGTTAAGCATCTTTGGCGGGACCAGCGAAATCATGCGCGAGACCATCGGCCGATCAATCGCCCGCTAGATCACCGGAGCAAGGAAGAGCTACCCATGCCTGTACGCCCTATCACCATCGCCGGCGAGCCCGTCCTGCACCAGCGGGCCGGGGAAGTCGAACAATTCGACGACGAACTGCGTCAGCTCATCGCGGACATGTACGAGACCATGGACGAGGCCAATGGTGTAGGCCTCGCAGCGCCGCAGATCGGCGTCGGTCTGCGCATCTTCGTCTACGGAATGGTCAATGATGACGATGTCCCGCCCCGTGGCGTGCTGGTGAACCCGACACTGGTCACCTCAAAGGTTTCTGGAGCCGAACCGGACGAGGAAGAGTCCGAAGGCTGCCTCTCCTTCCCGGGGGAAGCCTTCCCCCTGAAGCGGGCGGACTGGGTGAAAGTCAACGGGTACGACGGCGACGGCGTGCCGGTCGAGTTCGAGGCGACCGGCTGGTTTGCCCGCTGCATGCAGCATGAGTTCGACCACCTCAACGGCACGCTGTACGTGGACCGGCTCAACGCGAGGTACGGACGGCAGGCAAAGAAAGCGGCCAAGATCAACGGGTGGGGGAAGCCGGGGTTGACCTGGATGCCGGGTGTCGACCCGGACCCGTTCGGGCACTAAGGCGCAGGCGTCGGCGCCTGTTCGAGGTCTTCGAGCCGGTGGATCGATCGTAGCGGTCCGAAGATGGCCGCGATCGGAGCGGCCGTCGCCAAAAGCACCCCGACGAGGACAGCGGTTGCAATGCCCAGCGTCTGGGCCAGCAATCCGGCGAGGAGGCTAGCTATACCCAGCATCCCCCAACTGACCATCCGGGTTGCCGCTCCAAGCCTGCCCATCATCGCAGGTGGACACACCCGCTGACGGAAGCTCGTCCCGACAACGATGTTTAGAGCAATCGACACTCCCATCACGAACATCCCGACCAGTCCGATGATCATGCCCGGGCCCGGCGTCATGAGCAGCAGGGAGCCGTATCCCAGCACTCCCGGCACCATTGACCACCGCCACACCGGCCCCGAGCCCAACAGTTCGGTGAGTCGTCTCGCGCCAAGACCGCCGACTGCGCCGCCCAAGGATGTTGCGGCCATCAGCAGGCCAACCCATACTTCCGACTCGCCGAGCACGCGGATCACCAGTAGCACCATCAACGACGCGACTACGCTCCCGCCGAGATTCCACAGCGCTGCGTTGAAGAGGATCGCCCTCAGCGGCGCGGTGCTGAAGGTGTACCGGAGTCCGTCGACCATTTCGGCGAAGATGCGATGCTCCGCGCGGGGGGCTACCCCTTCGTGGACGTGAAGCGACGAAATCGCCGCCAGCGAAGCGATGGATGCCCCAACCTGCACCAGAAGCGCGTTGGAAGCTCCCAGAACAACCGCGAGCCAGCCCCCGATTCCCCGACCTGCGGCGTCGGCGGCAGCTCCTGAGGCGGTAACGATGCCGTTTCCCTCCACGAGTTCATCGCCGGTCAGGACCTGCTGGACCAACGCCTGGTCGGCCAGGCTGAAGAACACTGACGACGTACCGGCGATGAATGCCACCAGGAACAGCTGGGCCAACGTGAGCGCTCCGAGCCAGTACCCCAGCGGCAGCGTTGCGAGCGACACTACGCGCACCACCAGGGACCAGACGATGACCGGTTTGCGCGGCCAGCGGTCGACCCACACACCGATCGGCAGGCCGAAGAGCAGCCATGGAAGGAAAGCCATTCCCGCGAGGGCCGCTACGGCGAAGTCGCTCGCGGCGAGTTCCACTGCCGCAATGACGGGTAGAGCGACGGCGGCAACAGCAGTGCCGAAGACTCCGGCCGTGGCGGATAGCCAGAGTGATCGAAAGTTTGGGTTGCGACGCACCAAGGACGCATTCGGTGCAGTCGTCTCGGCCATTCCTTCAGGGTAATGGAACGTAATGGGTGTACAGCCGCGTTGTGGATGACGGACTGCAACGGATCCTGCAGCCTTGACTAAAGGGTGCAGTCGGTAGACCATACTCCGGCCACAGCGAGAACCGACCGAAAATGGATGGGTTGGCCGATACGCCGGGTTCTGTCCTGCCCGTTCACAGGGAACACGCAGTGGCGGCCATCCATCTACGAACGCCGTTGCCGACGCCCTCCAGCGGCCTACCCGGGCACTCGGGCGGGCAGCCCTCGAACGTGCCCTGTCTGGCCTTGCTCCGGGTGGGGTTTACCTAGCCGCGCCGGTCACCCGGCGCGCTGGTGGTCTCTTACACCGCCGTTTCACCCTTACCCCTATGGACGAACCAATGGGGCGGTCTCATTTCTGTGGCACTAGCCTGCGGGTTACCCCGAGTGGGCGTTACCCACCACCCTGCCCTGCGGAGCCCGGACGTTCCTCGGGAGAAGCCCTAGCTTCCCACGCGGCCGCCTGGCCAACCCATCCACTTCGATTCTACGTGCCCGGATTGCTTGCCCGTGCCGGGCGGCCGCCGATTCGTTCGCTGACAGGTCACGGGTACAGTATTGAGGTGCTTATTCTGCTTCCACCCTCCGAAGGCAAGACGGCTGCAGGAAAAGGAAGGCCCCTCGATCTCACTTCGCTGGCGTTTCCTGAGCTCACAGACGCTCGAGCGGAGGTCCTTGGCGCCCTGTCGAAAATCAGCGCGCACGATGATGCAAAGACCGTCCTCAAGGTGGGAGAGTCCCTCGCGCACGAGGTTTCGCGCAACATCATCCTGCACGAACTGCCCGCGGCACCCGCCCATAGCGTGTACTCCGGTGTCCTGTATGACGCTCTCGGATACCGCACCATGACCCCTACGCAGAAGCGGAAGGCGGACGCCGCCGTCGTCGTTGTTTCGGCGCTGTGGGGCGCAGTGGGCTTTGCGGACGCGCTTCCCGCCTACCGGCTGTCGATGTCCGTGGACCTTCCCGGCGTCGGTAAGCTTGCCGCCTTCTGGCGGGAGCGCCTGACGCCGGCTCTGGACGAACGGGCCGGTGAGTCCCTCATTGTCGATTGCCGCTCAAGCACCTATTCCGGTGTATGGTCCGGGCAGCCGGAGCGTACGGTGGCCGTGAACGTGTTCCAGGAGCGCAATGGGCAGCGGACGGTGGTCTCCCACTTCGCGAAGCACACCCGCGGCGAGCTCGCGCGTCACCTGCTGACGCGCCGGGGAAAGCAACCTGCGACTCCGGAAGATTTGCTTCGGGCAGCGTCAGAGCGGTGGACCTGCGAACTCGTTCCTGCCGGACCAAGGAAGGCCGCTCAGCTCAACATAGTGCTGCAGGGAGGCGAGGGGCGCCTGACCTAGCGGGTCGACCCTGGGCTACGCTTCTGGCGCAGCAACCAGCTCAATCTCAAATCCGTCGTCATTCTCAAGGTACGCGGCGTAGTGGTCCTTCCCGCCTGCGTAGGGGTGCCGGTCGGCGAACATCAGCGACCAGCCATGGCTCGCCGCGCGACGCGCGAGAAGGTCGACTTCGGCGCGGGATCCCGCATTGAACGCAAGATGGTTCACCCCCGGGCGACGGCGCTCGTGGCGTTCGTCCTGTACGTCAGGACCGGCCTCAAGCACGAGGTACGCGCCGGCCCCCGACCAGCTCGCGCCGCTGGTCCAGGTGTCCTTCGGGATGAAACCCAACCGCTCGAACAGCCACCCCAGGCTGCTGCGCGCCGATTCCAGGTCCCGCACCCAGATCTCTATGTGGTGAAGCGCGCCCGTGGGCGCGCGGGGAGCCTCGGCGACGGCGGCTTCCTCCCCCGCGACCCGAGCAGGCTTTGATTGCCCGGAGGGCTTGGGCTTCCACTCGACACCGGCCATCCCGGCATCCATCGCTTCATTCGACAGCCTGTCGGCGTCCTTGTTGCGCTCCCGCGGGATCCACTCATACCGCACCCGGCGAGGATCGACGACACGGCGGGCCTGTCCGGCCAGCTTCTGCATGTCCGCGTGCTTGATCTTCCAGCGCCCGCTCATCTGCTCGACAACGAGCTTGGAGTCCATCTTCACGAGGATGCGGCAGCGTGGGTCTATGTCGTGCGCGAGTTCGAGGCCTGCGACGAGGCCCGAGTACTCCGCCACGTTGTTCGAAGCGATTCCTACATAGCCCGCTTTCTCCACCAGGATCGCCCCGGTTTTCGGATCCCGGACCAGGGCACCGTAGCCGGCGTGCCCCGGGTTCCCGCGTGAACCGCCGTCGGCTTCGACGATGAGGAGGTCGTGCGTGGACTGTTCGGTGCTTTGATTCGGGGTCGTGGCTGAAGGGACATCGTCAAACAGAGTCACAGCTGGTTCGTGCACCCTTTCAGCTTCCCCACTCTGCAGAGCGCACAAGGATGCAGCCGGAGTCGGGGCAGAACACGACGTCGTCGTCAGCAGCACGGGAGATGTCAGCGAGGTCGCCGGGGCTGAGCTGCATACCGGAGCCTTCCGACCGTCCGTGGAACAACCGGGCCGCGCCGACCCCGCGCTTCGCCAGGGTCCGCTCGTAGATTGTCAGCAGGGCAGGTTCGAATGAGGCGGCAAGGTGATCGCGCTCTGCCTGAACTTCTGCGCGCTCAGCGTCGATTCGGGCCAGCTCAGCGTCGCGCGCTTCCTCGAGTTCGCGAAGCTCCAGCCGGACGGACTCCGAGCGCTTCTGGGCTTCGTCCCGGGTTGCCCGGGCAGACTCAACCCGCTCCATCACCTCCAGCTCAATGTCCTCGAGGTCAGATCGGCGCCGCGTGAGTGACGCCACTTCGCTCTGGAGCGCGGTGAGGTCCTTTGATGACCCGGTGCCGCTGTTCAGTCGCTGTTCGTCGCGTTCCAGCCGCGTCACAACGGCCTGAACGTCGTCTTCCGCGCGCTTGAGTTCGCGCTCAGCGTCGCCGAGGGTCGTGGCTGCTGCGACCAGTTCGGAATCTGCAGCTGCCACCTGACCGGCGAGGACTGTCAGTTCGGGATTCGCCTTGACGGCAGCAGCCTGCCGCTGCAACTGGTTGAGCTTCGAATCATGAGCCTGCAGGTCAAGAAGCCGCAGTTGTTCCGCCTGAGGTGCTTTTGCCACCGAGAGTCCTCCGCCGTCGCCAATTTCGTTGTCCGTCTACCTTATGGCACGCCGCTGGGACGTAACGCTCTGAAGCCGCCGAGGAGCTAGTTCCCGCCGGGGGTAAGGACGAAGTCCCAGGGGTCCGAGTTGACCGTACTTACCTGCACGTCGACGATGAAGCCCTGGTCGGACAACACGTTGGACAGTGCGTTGGCGGCAGGGGTCAACCAGAGCCATTCACTACCGAAATGGGAGACATCAATTAAGTAGGGACGGCCGTTCACAGCCGACTCCCGAGCCTCGAGGGCAGGGTGATGACGAAGGTCGGCGGTGACATAGACATCGGCCTGGCTTGCCCGCACCTGGTCAAACAGGTTGTCTCCGGCACCGCCGCACACCGCCACCCGCCGCACCAGCCCATGACGGTCACCGGCGACGCGCATTCCGCCGGCAACGGCCGGCAGCAAACCGAAAACGAGCTCAGCGAAGTCGCCGAGGGACGTGACCTCAGCCAGGTCCCCGACTCGTCCAATACCCTCCTCCGGCAGCCCGTCCGTTGCACCGGCAAGCGGCTGAACGTTGGCAAGGCCGAACGCGTCCGCAAGGACATCCGAAACGCCGCCCACGGCGCTGTCCCCATTGGTGTGCACGGTGACGAGTGCGCATCCGGCTTCGATGAGCCGGTGCACCGCCGCCCCTTTGGCGTGGGTGGCAGCCACCGAGTTCACGGGCTTCAGCATGAGCGGATGATGGGCGACGATCAGATCCGCTCCCCGATCAACGGCGTCGTCGATCACTGCCTCCGAAGGGTCCACGGCGAAGAGGATGGTCGACACTTCACGATCGGGACGCCCAACGACAAGGCCGACTGCGTCCCAGCCCTCGGCAAGGGATTCGGGCCATAGTTCTTCTATTGCGAGCAGAACGTCACCGACACTGGGCCTGGATGCAGTCGCCTCGTTGAGTTCCGGGGCGCGTTCTTGATCAGCTTCCATAGCCCTAGTTTTACCAGCTTTCCGGGTTCACCCACTGTGGCTTGGCGTCCCTCCGCGCGTAACTGCTACCTGGCCCGGGAATCATTGTGTTCCCGGATGCATTGTTAAGACCATGATGACTTTCGTGCTGGGTGGGGGCTGCTTCTGGTGCCTTGACGCCGTTTACCAGAAGACCCGAGGCGTTACCGATGTGGTGTCCGGCTATACCGGCGGCCATCAGCAGGATCCGGACTATGAATCGGTGTGCGCGGGGATTACAGGACACGCTGAGGTCGTCGCGGTGACCTTCGATGAAACTGTCGTTCCGGTCGAAGTGATTCTTGGTATCTTCTTCGCCTCCCATGACCCGACCACTCTCAATCGCCAGGGGTACGACGTCGGCACACAGTACCGCTCGTCAATGTTCTATCAGGACGCCGAGCAGAAAGAACTGTTCGAGCGTGCCATTGAACGTCACCAATCGGACTGGGCGAACCCCATTGTCACGGAAGTGGTGCGGCTCCCCACCTTCTATGTGGCGGAGGAATACCACCAGAACTTCTACGCGAAGCATCCCGAGCAGGGCTACTGCCAGGTGATTATCAATCCAAAGTTGGCCAAGGCCCGGAAATATTACGCTGAATGGCTGGTCGCATAGTTCTGCATCTGGTCGCTGGCTAGGCTGAGCACAGTTTTGCTTCAATTCCGGACGTAACCCAGACAGGATTCTCATGGCACCGATGTACGACGACGTTACCCAGCTGGTAGGCCGCACTCCCCTGGTACGGCTCAACCGTCTGACCGAGGGGTTGGACGCCGAGGTTGCAGTCAAACTCGAGTTCTACAACCCCGCCAACAGCGTCAAGGACCGCATTGGCGTCGCGATCATTGACGCGGCCGAGAAGTCGGGCGCCCTCAAGCCGGGCGGCACCATCGTCGAGGGCACCTCGGGTAACACCGGAATCGCGTTGGCGATGGTGGGTGCCGCTCGCGGGTACAAGGTGGTCCTCACCATGCCTGAGACCATGTCCACCGAACGTCGGGTCATGCTGCGCGCCTACGGGGCCGAAATCGTACTGACACCCGGCTCTGAAGGAATGCGCGGCGCCGTCGACCGCGCCAAGGAAATTGTCGCCTCCAGCGAAAACGCCATCTGGGCGCAGCAGTTTGCGAATGAGGCCAACCCGACGATTCACCGCGAAACGACAGCAGAAGAAGTGTGGGCGGATACTGACGGCAAGGTCGACATCTTCGTCTCCGGCGTCGGAACCGGCGGAACGGTGACCGGTGTCGGGCAGGTACTCAAGGAGCGCAAGCCCGGTGTCCAGATTGTTGCGGTCGAGCCGGCGGACTCGCCCATCCTCAACGGGGGCACACCTGGACCACACAAGATTCAGGGTCTGGGGGCCAACTTCATCCCCGAGCTTCTGGATACCTCGGTGTACGACGAGGTCATCGATGCCAGTGTCGAAGACTCGGTGCGCGTCGCGCGAGCCCTTGGCACGCAGGAAGGCATTCTCGGCGGCATCTCCTCAGGAGCGATTGTTTGGGCTGCCCTTGAGCTGGCCAAGCGCCCGGAGAACGCCGGTAAGCTCATCGTTGCGATTGTCTGCGACTTCGGAGAGCGTTACATCTCCACCGTCCTGTTCGACGACATCCGGGGCTAGAAATTCCTTCGACAGAGAGTGGTCTGTGAGCTTCCTAGCGAGACTGCAAGAAGACCTCGAGGCCGCGCGGGCGCACGATCCCGCGGCCCGGGGGAACGTCGAGAACGGCATTGTGTATTCGGGCTTGCATGCCATCTGGGTGCACCGGTTGACGCACCGGATGTGGCAGGTTCCCGCGCTTCGGTTCCCGGCGCGAGTCCTCGCGCAGGCGGCCCGTTTCCTCACCGGCATCGAGATTCATCCCGCAGCCACAATCGGCCGGCGGTTCTTCATAGACCATGGGATGGGCGTGGTGATCGGCGGCACGGCTGAAATTGGCGATGACGTCATGATGTACCAGGGTGTGACTCTCGGAGGCCGCTCACTTGAGAAGGTGAAGCGGCATCCGACCATCGGCGACCGTGTCACGATCGGTGCGGGTGCCAAGGTGCTCGGCCCGATCACCATCGGTGCGGGGAGCGCAGTAGGTGCCAACGCCGTCGTCGTCAAGGACACGCCCCCGGATTCCATCGTCACGGGCATTCCGGCCACGTTCCGGCATCGAGATTCGGCGCGCGAGACGCTTCCGGCAGTGGATCCGGCCGAGTACATCGACCCGGCACTGTATATCTGACAAGACATATCTGCGACCACATATCTGAGGCAATATTTCTCAGATGATCAGCCCCACAACGAAGGGAGCGCCCCGGCAGGTTAGCCTGCCGGGGCGCTCTTTTCTCTACTGCTTCGTCTACAGCGTCAGTGGGTGTCGACTGCTTCCACTTCCGAGCGGTCCTCGCCCCACAGCGTGTGGAAAGTACCTTCGGCATCCACGCGGTTGTAGGTGTGAGCGCCGAACAAGTCACGCAGGCCCTGGGTGAGGGCTGCAGGCAGGCGCTTGCGGCGAAGGCCGTCATAGTAGGCCAGCGACGAGGAGAAAACAGGAACCGGGATGCCCAGCTGCACAGCAGTGGCCACAACCCGTCGCCAAGCCGGGACAGCTCCGGCGATGGACTCGGCGAATGCCGGAGCCAGCAGGAGGTTGGCAGGCTTCTCTTCAGCGGCGTAGGCCTTCATGATGTCGTCGAGCAGTTCAGCGCGGATAATGCAGCCGGCTCGCCAGAGCGAGGCGATCTCGTCCAGCTTGAGATCCCAGCCGTACTCCTTCGCTGCGGCCGTAAGCATGTCGATGCCCTGCGCGTAGCTGACGAGCTTCGATGCGTACAGAGCGAGCCGAACGTCTTCGACGAAGCCTTCGGGCAGCTCGACGGTTCCTTCGTGGCCCTCCAGGATGCCCTGCGCCAGTTCGCGCTGGCCCCGCTGGGATGAGAGACCGCGGGCGAACACCGATTCGGCGATGCCTGACGTCGGGCTGCCCAGTTCCAGTGCCGAGACAACCGTCCAACGTCCGGTGCCCTTCTGCCCGGCCGAATCGACGACGACGTCGACAAACGGCTGGCCGGTGCGTGCGTCAGTATGGGCGAGAACTTCAGCCGTAATCTCGATAAGGAAGGAGGAGAGGGTTCCTGTGTTCCAGTCGGTGAAGATCTTGGCCTGCTCAGCAGGTTCGATGCCCGCAGCGGTGCGGAGGACATCGTAGGCTTCGCCGATGACCTGCATATCGGCATACTCGATGCCGTTGTGCACCATCTTGACGAAGTGTCCGGCGCCGTCGGTGCCTACCCAGCGGCAGCAGGGTTCACCGTTGTACTTGGCGGAGATCTTCTCCAGCATGGGGCCGAGCGAGTCGTAAGACTCCCGCGAGCCGCCCGGCATGATGGAGGGACCGAGGAGCGCCCCTTCTTCGCCACCTGAAACGCCGACTCCCACGAAGTGGAGGTTCTTCTCCGCCAGTGCTGCTTCCCGACGACGGGTGTCCTCGTAGTGTGAGTTACCGGCATCGATGACGATGTCCCCGGGCTCCAGGAGCGGCTCAAGCTGTTCGATGACGGAGTCAACGGGAGCACCCGCCTTGACCATGATCAGGACGCGGCGCGGCTTCTCGAGCGAGTCAACCAGCTCCTGAAGCGACTCTGTCCGAATGAAGTCACCTTCACTGCCGTGCTTCTCCAGCAGGGCGTCGGTCTTCTCAACCGACCGGTTGTGAAGGGCTACGGTGTACCCGTTGCGAGCCAGGTTTCGGGCAAGGTTAGCCCCCATGACGGCGAGGCCGGTAACGCCGATTTGTGCACTCATCAAGTCTCCATCTGCAGTTTTGCCCCGTGTCAGGGGCACATCACTAAGCGACGCCCCTGTGCGCCTTGGCCCTCCCACCCTATTACCGGCGTCACGGTCGAAGCCAGACGGCGCCACGGGCGGCAGGTAATCAGTCGCAACATTCACGGCCGGGCTCAGGAGCCGTGGAAGATGCACGGACTGTTACAGGATTGATATCTTTGGTCAAATGGTCACCTCCCAACTCAATGCCGCGAGCAAATCAGCTGGCTCTCCGTCCGGTTTTCGATCGGACATACAGGGTCTGCGCGCATTGGCTGTGCTTGGGGTAGTCCTCTACCACGCCGGAGTTTCTTTTCTCCCGGGTGGATACACCGGCGTCGACGTTTTTTTCGTGATATCAGGCTTTCTCATCACGACCCATCTGGTGCGCACTCTGCAATCGAGGGGAACCATCTCGTTTGCAGACTTTTACCTGAAACGTGCGAGGCGTATCCTCCCGGCATCGGTCCTGGTATTGGTTGCGACAACTATTGCCGCCTACCTATGGATCCCAAGAGTTGATGTTCCAGGCGCATTTCAGGATGCGGCCGCTACTGCCTTGTATGTCCCGAACATACGTTTTGCCGTAGAGGGCACCGACTACCTGGCTGAGACGGCCCCGTCGCCTTTCCAGCATTATTGGTCGCTCGGCATCGAGGAACAGTTTTATCTCATCTGGCCCGCCGTCCTCGCCGTCGCATTTCTTGCGGTGCGGAAGTCGGTTCGGGGGTTGTTCGCTGTAGCTGCCGTCATGGTTCTGGGCTCGTTCAGCATCAATCTCTTCCTGATGCAGGTCTCCACCCCCTGGGCCTTCTTCTCGCTGCCGAGCCGAGCCTGGGAACTCGGCGTGGGCGCAATGGTTGCGCTCCTTCCCGGGTCCGCGGCAGTCCCGGTTCTGCGAGCCGCCCGCCCCGCACTGACTTACCTGGGTCTCCTGGGCATCGCTGGCTCCTTCCTCCTGTTCTCTGAAGACACCCCGTTTCCAGGCTTCGCCGCTCTTCTGCCGGTTCTGTCCACTGCGTGCGTCATTCTGGGAGGCTTTTCACCGGTCACCCATGCACGGCTCCTGTCGAGTTCGCCCATGCAGGCGATCGGTCGATGGTCCTACTCGATCTACCTCGTTCATTGGCCGATGCTGACGATCCCTCAACTTGCCGCCGGTACGGAGAACCCGCTTCCTCTAGCGCTCACCTTGGCTTTGGGAGCCGCGAGCATCCCTGTCGCGACACTCATCTACACATATGTCGAGGAGCCTCTCAGGAAGCCGTGGAGTGGACGTTTCTCGTCGACTCCACGTTCGCTTACGCTGGTCGTCAGCGTCTCGGTTGTGTGTGCGATGGTTGCCCTGTCGCTTGCCCAGGCTGTGGAACGCGCCCGACTTACCGCTGGCGGAACGGCGCAATATTCAGCCGGAGCCCAATATCCGATCGGCACGTCATTCGTTCCGGAGAACATTGAACCCTCGCTCGAGGAAGCTGCCGCGAGTGTGCCTGATACCTACGCCGACGGCTGCCACCTCGAACAACTTGAGACTGAGATCCCCGCGGGATGTACATACGGTCCCCAGGAAGCTGAGCTGGACATGGTGCTGTTCGGCGATTCCCACGCACAACAATGGTTCGGGGCGCTTGAGACCGTGGCAGCGGGCGGCTCCTACAGGTTGCATACGCTGACCAAATCATCATGCCCCTCCGTTGATCTCATGATCTCCGTCAAAGACGCGCCCTACACCCAGTGTGAGGAGTGGAAGAAAAGAGCGCTCGAAAAAATCAGGGATCTTGATCCTGAGCTGGTTGTTCTGGCGAATTACGGGCGGGTTCAACCCGCTGATTCTTCAACACCGCTTGAACAGCAGTGGGCAGAAGGCCTGAGCTCGATGATCAGCCAGATGCCCGTGGGGGCTGAGGTCGTTGTCCTTGCGGACACCCCTCAGTTTCCGGTTGCGCCCGCGTCCTGCCTGTCGCGGAACCTCGAAGAAGCAGATGCCTGCAGCGTACCGCGCGACGACGCGATCGATGCTTCACGGCAAGAGGTAGAGCGGGAAGTCGCAAACAGGCACGGTAGTCACTACATAGACCTGACGTCGTATCTGTGTACAGAAGCGTGCCCCGCGATCATAGGGAATGTGTTGGCGTATCGCGACGAACACCATCTCTCACGTCCGATGTCCGCGGCGCTCGGAGCACCGTTGGCTGCAGCAATCGAAGGAGTGCTTTGATTCGAGGACGCACCCGACGTTCCATCGGCAAACGGCGATTGTCGTGGCGAAACGAACAAAAAAACCCCGTGGTAACCGGCCTTTCGGCCCGAAACTACGGGGTTTCTGTGGTGGGTCCTACCGGGATCGAACCGATGACATCCACGGTGTAAACGTGGCGCTCTACCAGCTGAGCTAAAGACCCTTGGAGCGATGAAGTTGGGGAAACCGCCCCTCACCACGAGGAATTACTTTACCGGATCCATGCGGCCCAACGCCAATCAGCGCTCAGAGGTCCTGCGCCTCGCCGTCCTCGATGTCGGGTAGGGCCTCTGACAGATAAGCCAGGGCTTCAGAGACGCCCACCTCGAGTTTGATCGCTGCGAACTCGTCACCGCGCGTAGCACCCCTGTTGATGATGACCACGGGCTTGCCGTTTTTCGCTGCGTGCCGGACGAAGCGCAGGCCGCTCATCACGGTCAGTGACGATCCGGCGGCAAGGAGGGCACCGGCATCGTCAACCATTGCGTACGACCGTTCCACACGATCCTTCGGCACATTCTCACCGAAGTAGACGAAGTCCGGCTTGAGCATGCCACCGCATACCGGACATGGCGCAATCCTGAAATCAAAGGTGTCGTCCACATCCGCGTCTGCGTCGGGCGCCACGTCGCCGGCGTCCCCCGCGCGCTCCAGGTATCCGGGATTGAGCCGTTCGAGCAGTTCCGCAATATCTCCGCGAGCAAAGGAGGTGCGACAACTCAGGCACACCACGCGATCGTAGGTCCCATGCAGATCGATGACATTGGCGCTGCCGGCCACGGAGTGCAACCGGTCGACGTTCTGGGTGATAAGCCCGGTGAGGAGTCCCCGGCGCTCCATCTGCGCCAGGGCCCGGTGCCCATCATTGGGATCAGCCCGCCTCAGGTGATGCCAGCCCACATGGTTGCGGGCCCAGTAGCGTCGCCGCAGGGCTTCATCGCCGACAAACTGCTGGTAGGTCATCGGGTTTCGGGGCACCGAGTTCGGCCCACGATAATCCGGGATCCCCGAGTCAGTGCTCAGCCCCGCCCCGGTCAGAACAGCAAGCCGCTTGCCCGCAAGGAGATCAACAGCTGAATTGAGGCCAGCACGTTCCGCCGAGGACAGCGCGCTTCCGGCCGATGCCTCGGAGCGGGCGAGCCCTGTCGTCCCGAATCCAGGAAGCGATGAGGCATGCGGCAGCGGCGAGGACGTCATAGCGAAGGAGCGGTTTCTGTCGGCTCAGACAGATTCCGGAGCACTGTCCGGTACTCGTCGAAGGATCTTCCCTGCCCAAGCGGAGCATCAATGCGATTCACCAGCACACCCGTCGCATCGATGAAGAACGTTGTACGGCATGCGTACCCCTGCTTTGAGTCCAGCACTCCGTAACGTTCGGCAACTGCACCGTGAGGCCAAAAGTCAGCCAACAGATCGAAGTCGTAGGCCCTCTGGTCGGCGTAGGTGCGGAGGGCGTACTTGTGGTCCACGGAAATAGCGAGGACCTTCGCTGACCGCCTGCCGAACTCGTCCAGATGTCGCTGGAGTTCATCCAGTTCATCCGTGCAGACCCGCGAGAACGCAAACGGATAGAACACCAGGACCACGGACGCACCCAGCGATGCGTCCAGAGAGACAAGCTCCCCGTGCTGGTTGGGAAGCTCGAATCCGGGAGGGCGTTCACCGATTGTCGGCGGAAGCGTCATCTACTGCTTCCGGCGGGCAACCAGGCGCGTTGCAGCCCAGTCCCGCGAGACCCCGGCGGATGAAGTGGCGTGAAGGCCGGCGGTGGGGGCTGCCTCCTGAATTTCCGACGGCGCCACGTAGCCGTCCCGGCCGGATTTCGGCGTAAGCAGCCAGACGACGCCACCCTCGTCCAAACACGTGAGTGAGTCAACCAGAGCGTCAACCAGGTCGCCGTCGTCGGTTCGCCACCACAGCACCACACCATCGACTACGTCCTGGTCATCCTCCGTGAGGAGTTCGGAGCCGATCTCATCTTCCAGATCGGCGCGGAAGTCGAAATCGACGTCCTCGTCGTATCCAAGTTCCTGAACAAGGTCGCCGTCCTTGAAACCCAGTTTGCCCGCCACGCTTCCTGCTGTGGCGGCTTCGGCCTCGCTCACTTTTTTCCTCCCGAAAGGCTGCGTTGATCCCGGTGATACCTCTGACCCCGGGCACACAGTACGTTGATATGCATTATTACCAGCCAACACCCTTAAGCGCTACGCTTCAACCTGCGCACGCCGGGCCGGCACGACGACGCTGCGGCCGGTGCCCCTCGTTGCCATCGCGTGGGACGCTTGAGTAGGGCACCGTGAAGAGCGCGGGCGCCCGTAACGAAGCCCGCAGGGATCCATCCAGCTACGCAACAAACTTCCCACAGGGCTAGAGTGTCACAGTGAATCAATAGGTCAGGCGAACGCCGATCGGGTTCTGACAGCTTCGTCGAGCAACGGCCCGAAGCACAAAGTCGTAGACGTCGCAGACATAATCTGCGGATTGGGAGGGTTTGGCATGGTTGCTGATCAGGGGATTGTGGGTACGGGTACCGGTGGGGACTCGGATCCGGAGGAGACGGCTGAGTGGGTTGAGTCCTTTGATCAGCTGGTCGACGTGCGGGGTTCTGAGCGTGCGCGTGAGGTTTTGGGGCGTCTGTTGGCGCGTGCGGGTGGCCGGTCTGTGGGTCTTCCCAGCGTTGTGACCACCGATTATGTGAATACCATCCCGGTTGATGAGGAGCCCGAGTTCCCTGGGGATGAGGAGATCGAGCGGAAGTACCGGGCGTGGATGCGTTGGAATGCCGCGGTCATGGTGCACCGTGCGCAGCGTCCGGAGATCGGCGTCGGCGGGCACATTTCCACGTATGCGGGGGCTGCGACCCTGTACGAGGTCGGGTTCAACCATTTCTTCAAGGGTAAGGATCACCCCTCGGGCGGGGATCAGGTGTTCTTCCAGGGCCACGCCTCCCCGGGGATGTATGCGCGTGCGTTCCTTGAGGGCCGGTTGAGCGAGGAGGATCTTGACGGGTTCCGGCAGGAGAAGTCCAAGGAAGGCCACGCCTTGTCGTCTTATCCGCATCCGCGGTTGATGCCGGAGTTCTGGGAGTTCCCGACCGTGTCGATGGGGATCGGGCCGATGAACGCGATCTACCAGGCGCAGAACAACCGTTACCTGCATAACCGGGGGCTTAAGGACACCAGTGATCAGCAGGTGTGGGCGTTCCTCGGTGATGGTGAGATGGACGAACCCGAATCGCGTGGTCTGCTTCAGTTGGCGGCCAATGACGGCCTGGACAACCTGAACTTCGTGATCAACTGCAACCTGCAGCGCCTTGACGGGCCGGTGCGCGGTAACGGGAAGATCATGCAGGAACTCGAAGCGTTCTTCCGCGGCGCCGGCTGGAACGTCATCAAGGTCGTGTGGGGCCGGGAGTGGGATGACCTGCTGGCCAGGGACACCACCGGTGAGCTGGTGAAGATCATGAACGAGACCGCTGACGGTGACTATCAGACCTACAAGGCCGAGTCCGGTGGGTTCGTCCGTGATCATTTCTTCGGCAAGACCCCGCAGACCAAAGCCATGGTTGAAGACCTTTCCGACGCCGAGATCTGGAACCTCAAGCGCGGCGGGCACGACTACCGCAAGGTTTACGCCGCGTACAAGGCCGCCACCGAGTTCAAGGGCAAACCCACCGTCATCCTGGCCAAGACCGTAAAGGGCTACGGCCTCGGACCGCACTTCGAGGGCCGCAACGCGACCCACCAAATGAAGAAACTCACGCTCCAGGATCTGAAGGAGTTCAGGGACTATCTCCGTATCCCTATCGCGGATGAGGCGCTGGAAGCCGATCCCTATTGTCCTCCCTACTACCATCCGGGAACCGATGCGAGGGAGATTCAGTACCTGCTGGACCGGCGTCGGGCTCTTGGTGGATTCGTTCCGGAGCGTCGTTCCCGTGCGGCGGAACTGCAGCTGCCGGGAGACAAGGCCTATGAGGTTGCCAACCGCGGATCCGGGAAGCAGCAGGCAGCCACCACCATGGCGTTCGTACGACTGCTGAAGGACCTCATGAGGGACAAGGGCGTGGGTTCGCGGATCGTCCCGATTGTGCCGGACGAATCACGGACCTTCGGGATGGATGCTTTTTTCCCCACGGCGAAGATCTACAACCCGAACGGCCAGAACTACCTCTCGGTGGACCGCGACCTGATACTCGCATATAAGGAGTCCCCGGCCGGAGCGATACTTCACCCGGGCATCAACGAGGCCGGCGCCGTTGCCGCATTCACCGCTGCGGGAACGTCCTATGCGACCCAGGGTGAGCCGCTCATCCCGATCTACGTGTTCTACTCGATGTTCGGGTTCCAGCGCACCGGCGACTCCTTCTGGGCCGCCGGTGACCAGATGACCCGCGGTTTCATCATCGGTGCCACCGCCGGACGCACCACCCTCACCGGTGAAGGCCTCCAGCACGCTGACGGCCACTCACCGCTCCTCGCCTCCACCAACCCCGCAGTCATCACGTACGACCCGGCCTACGGCTATGAACTGGGCA
>NZ_JAPSHV010000099.1 GCF_031179385.1 Arthrobacter sp.
AGGCCGAGGGAATACATATCGCTCGCACTGCCGACACCGCTGCCGCGCGCCTGCTCCGGGCTCATGTAGAGGACGGTGCCCTGCGAGGAAGCATCGTCGTCGCACTGTCTGCCGCGCGCCGCTGTCCCGAAGTCCACAAGCTTCGGCTGAGGAGACGGCGATCCGCCGGCGGTGAGCGCAATCATGATGTTTGACGGCTTGATGTCCCGGTGCACGATTCCGGCGGAATGCAGCGTTTGCAGCGCACGAAACATTCCGTACGCCCAGGCGGTCACGTCGACGTTGTGGGGGGTTGTGCGGCAGAGAATGTCACGGAGGTTCAGCCCGGGAATCAGCTCCTGCACAAGGTAGGCAACCTGGTCGGGCTTTCCCTGGTGTGCCACACCGGAACCCAGCACCCGCGCGATATACGGGGAATCCACGGATCCCTGGAAGTCGGCTTCTGAGGTGAAGGAGTGCCCGGGATTCCGTGCAAGTTTGACCGCTACGTTGGAGAAGGTCTCGAGATCAGTTGCCGACCACAACGTGCCGGTTGCGCCCGAACCGATCCGCTGCCTGAGTTGCCAGCGTCCGGCCAGTACTTGTTTATCGAAGGGAGAAGAGCTCTTGAGCGTGCTCACTTCCAGCTGCGCTCAGATCTAGCCGCCCATAGCAGCGTGGCGACGTCTTCTTTTGTCATCCCTGCCGACTCAGCGATCACCTCGACGGAGCAACCGTCCGACGCCGCACGTTCGACAGCATCCGCGAGCACGGACCGGGCGCGGTCCAACTCCCACTCGAGGCTTTCAACGGCTCCGGCAGCAGCTACCAGTCGCTCTGTATCGGTCGCTCCGTCATCGAGCAGCGGCCCATTCATTCCTCCGATACTCCACAGGTCATCGACCAGCGCCGACGGCGCGGCCGGCGGAACCGAGGATAGGGTCACGGGCGATTTGCGGGCGACTGTAGACATCGGCTGCTCCATATCGGTAGGCAAGATAGTAGCTAGTTCAACTAGTTATATATGACCTTAGCTTGAGCTGTCCACGATGAGAAACCGGAAATATTCGCCTCATCTTGAGATGCTGCCGAAAAGCTCAGACGGCCTTGAGTTTGTCTAGGTGGCCTAGCATGTAGGCGAGCGATAAACTAAGAGACTATGGAAACCGCAACAAGTCCGGACGGCGCAGGCTATTGGTACGTCGATCAGGAAAAACCCGGAAGCGTGGACGTGCTGAACGCACTGCGCGTATACCGGGCTGCGGAAGCCGAGATGCGCCGTCGGACACGTGACTCCATGAAAATGAACGAGACCGATCTTCTGGCCATCCGGTACGCAATGCGGGCACATAAAGCCGGGCACTGCATCAGCCCGAAGGATCTGTCACGCATGCTCAACATTTCGACGGCGTCCACCACCGGCTTGATTGACCGCCTCGTTGCGAGCGGGCATCTCCTCCGTCGGCCGCACCCCACAGACCGCCGGTCCGTCGAAATTGTGCCGACCGACAGTGCGGACAGCGAGGTTCGTCAAACCCTGGGAGACATGCACAAGCGGATGCTTGAAGTCGCCGAATCACTCAACCCCGAGGAGGCATTGCATGTCACGCGGTTCCTCCAGCGCATGACATGGGCTGTCGAACAAGACGACAGCCCGCATCATTAGGTCCCGCCGCCACTCCAGACCAACTCACACCGAGTGTGGAAGCCCGGTTTTCCGTTTTACCCGCTCACACAAGGATTCGTTGCTCAGCAACCGAAAGAGACAAACACCATGGATATCGCGCAGTGGCCTACGAACCGGCTCCTCAACACGGCCGCCCGACTCAGCGCCAATCGCGAAAATGAACAGTTGCGCAGACTCGGGACAACGCACGCTGGGCTACTGACACTTCGCGTGCTCGGCAGAACCAGATCCATCACCCAGGTGGAGCTGGCGCGTGAACTCCGAGTACAGGCGCAGACCATCGGCAAGCTCCTTGAGCGGCTGGAAAACCGAGGACTGATCCTCCGGACCAGAAGCGACGACGACCGCCGGGTCTTCTACGTAAACCTCACCGCTGAAGGCGAGGCCATACTGCAGCGGGCTGAGGACATGGAGGAGGAACAGGCACAGGCGACGGGACGATCGGACTCCATTCTCCGTGAGGAACTCATCGCGCACATCAGGGAACTGGGCGGATTTCCGCACTCCTCCGAGGAGCGTCCGAACCTGCGAATGATCTCAAGCGACCAGTCGTAGTCAGCCCGCGAGCAAGCCCTGGCGGCCACCCGCGGTGGCGTCGAAGGTGCGAGCCTCAAACAACCTCGCGTCCAGCTCCTCCAGGTCCCGGACAGCAGCAGAGATAAGACGCTGCGCGTGGTTTGGATCCCTGATCGTCTCGCAGGCCTGCTGTACGTCAAGCAGGGTACGAGCCAACTCAACACGAACCCGCTCAAGCTCGCGGATCCGGCGGGACGATTCCCTCAGCTCGTCGGCGATGCCGAATGAACCGTCGTACCGGACTGCAGGGTGGGGAGTGATTGAAGATTGAAGCACACAAGAATGGTAAGCACGCTTGCTATCTGCGGGCAAACCGCCATTCCGTTGACTTCGATCCCGTCAGCCAACCTGCACGGGCGGGCCAACGATGAGCAGCGCCGTGAAGACCACACTGACGCCAACAACGGCAACCAGAACCGCAGCCAGCGGATTCCGCAGCACCCACGCCTGTACGTTCTCCACGGGGCCGGTCGGCTGCTCCTTTCCGGCCGCAAGGCGCCAACCGCCGTCGAGCTTTCCGCGGCGTTCCAGCTGCCAGTCAAAAAGCACTGTCGCGAACGGGACCACGCCGGCAACCAGCCCCAGGATTCCCGTGCCTGCGCTCCACCGCTGGTTGACCCACACGAACGCGGTGCTCACCAGGTACGCCAGGAAGACGAAACCGTGCAGCGCTCCGCCGATGGAAACCAACACATCGGTTGTCTCTGACACGTACTTCAGGAACATGCCTGCGAGGAGAAGGGCCCAGGTGATCGCCTCCGCGACAGCAACACTGCGGAAGAGGGAACGAGGGCTCATGGGTATCTCCTGGTCAATCGGGGGCGGTCCTTCAAATCTATCGCAGTGCCGGCAACACCCGGGCCCCTGCCGATTGATCGACGCCGGCCGCCGAGGCATCCCGGGCACTGCTTGGGCGTCGCGAGCCCACCGCGACCACCAGGATCGATCCGATGACCAGCAGCCCACCCAGGCCCTGCAATGGTGAAAGCCGCTCCCCCATTACCAATCCACCCAAAAGCGTGGCGACCACTGGGCTCAGCAGCCCCAGAAAGGACGGCGCCGTAACCGGCAGTCGCTGGATGCCGCGGAACCACAGGGCGTAGGCAACGGCCGTACCCATAACCGCGAGATAGGCGTAGCCGGCGAGGTTCGCGGCGGACAGCACCGGCGGTAGACCTTCCACCGCCAGCATCACCGGAATCAGGACGATACCGCCCCCGAGCAGCTGCCATGCCGTCATGGTGAGCGGTTTCTCCGCCTGTCCCCACTTCTTGGCGAGCACAACCCCTGCAGCCATGGACACTGCGCCACCGAGTGCTGCGAGCACGCCGACGGGGTCGAGCCGTGCCTGTGATTGGAGTACCAGGAGGGCGACACCGGCTGCGCCTGCAATGCCGGAGAGGATAACGGCCAGCGACAACCGGTCTCTGAGAATCCACGTTGCAAGACCTGCCACGATGAGCGGCTGCACCGCCCCCACCGTGGCGGCCACGCCGCCGGGCAACCGGTAGGCAGCGACGAAGAGCAGGGCGAAAAACACCCCGATATTGAGCCCTCCGAGTACCAGCGATTTCCACCACCAGGATCCGCGCGGCAGGCGCCGCACCACGAGCAGGAGCAGGAGCCCAGCGGGCACTGCCCTCAGGACTGCTGCGGTCAGGGGCAGGCCGGAGGGAAGGAGAGCAACCGTGACCAGATAGGTGCTCCCCCACACTGCGGGCGCCATTGCGGTGATCAGAAGGGTCCAGCTCATTTTGCTAAGCACTTAGCTAATATAGCTAAGTGCTTAGTGATCTGTCTAGAGTGGTCACATGAATGACCACGTCGATGAGATCGTGCAACAGTGGCGGACCGAAAGGCCGGATCTCGACGTATCGCCCATGCACGTCGTGGGGCGGCTATCGCGGGTCACCCAGCAGGTGGACCGCCGGCTTGAGGAGAACTTCGCGAGACACGGGCTCGATGCGGGGTCCTTCGACGTCCTTGCCACGCTCCGGCGGAACGGTGCCCCTTTCAGGCTGAGCCCGAAAGAGCTCGCGGCAAGCGCAATGATCACCTCGAGCGCCGTCGCGCAGCGCCTGAACCGGTTGGAGGAACGAGGGCTGATCAGCCGTGCAAAAAGCAGCGTGGACGGACGCGGAACGGAAGTGACACTGACCGCCAAGGGTCGGGAGACGGTCGACGCCACCCTCCCCGCACATCTGGCAACCGAGCACGAACTGCTTGCCGGTCTCACCGCGAACGAGCTCCACACGCTGGCGACGCTGCTCAAAAAGCTCGGAACAGGGGTCGGCGCCTAGTTCTGCACATCCCAGAACACGCGGGAGCCGAGGATTCGGGCGCCATCGGACGGTTCGTGCCGTGTCAAGCGGCCGTCGTGCATCAGATGGTGGACCTCGAATCCATGCAACAGGACCAGTACATCCGCGACGATACGCCGGTGACAGCGCCACCACACGCTTTCGCTGCACATCATCGCAGTGGGATTCTCAGCTGCAACCGCCCGCAACTCCGTCAGCGCTGCCTCGAACTCAGACGTGCGGGTGTAGGCAGCGTAGGCGCGAAACTGCGCTACGCGCCACCATGAATCCGTCTCCGGTTCGCCCGCAGCCTGGCGACGCCGTCCGCCCAGGTCCTCGAACCACCTGTAGTCGATCCCGCCTGACGGCAACCACGCCTCCAACGCTTCCTTGCTCGTATCGAGGTTCCGGCGGCTACCGGGGAAACGTCGGACATCCGCCAGTGTCTTCACCCCTGCGCCCTTGAGTAACGCGCTGAATTCGTCCCGGTTCGCTGTCCCATGTCCGACGGTCATCAGTCGCATGAATCCAGTCTGTCAGTAGCGCGTGAGAGCATGAATTCATGCCCGCAACCCCTTTCCCCATGATCGATGTCACCGACATCATTCGCATGGTGGGAGGAGCCGCATTCCAGCGCGGCCAAGGGTATGCCAAGGACTCGCTCGTTCAGGGGCTGACTTTCGAACCCGATTCCAAAATCCTTCAGGCTCGGGTGATGGGAGGTTCTCCCGCGCCTTATCGCACGCAGCTGTATCTGGCGCTGAAGGGCGACGGCCGGTACCACCTGCGCGACAGTGTGTGCTCCTGCCCGGTGGGACTGGACTGCAAACATGTTGCAGCCGTCGCGCTTCGATCCAACATGGAAAATCTGCGCGCCAATCAAGAGCTGACGGCACCGCCGTCGTCATCCCGTCCGGCAGGCTGGCAGGAGTCCCTCTCGGGCCTGCTCTCCGCCCGCGAAGACGACGACGTCGCGTTGGCCGCGGTCCCGCCCGCCGCCATGGGTCTGCAGTTCGAACTCCGCCCCACCACCGGCCCCACCGGGAACCACCGGCGTGGCTACCGCGGTTACAAGCTAGGCGTGCGTCCCGTGATTCAGAATGCGAAGGGGAACTGGGTCAAGAACAATCTGGCGTGGGGCAACATCAGCTACCAGACGTACGGGCTGAAACTCGATCCTGATCAGCACCGCTGGTTCGCCCAGTTCCCGGCGCTGCATCGTGGTACCGGAGTCACGTACTTCGGCAACAACGACTCGTGGCTCTACCTTGATGATTTCAGCAACCCGCTGTTGTGGCAGCTGCTGCAGGAAGCACAGCGGTTGGGCATCGCCTTCGTTGGGACGAAGAAGAGCGTCACTGTGCAGCTTGCCTCCCAGGCGGTGCTGCTGCTGGACGCCACCACCGTCGACAACGCCATCCAGTTGTGCCCTGCCATCAACATCGACGGTGAGAATCACCCGCCGGATTCGGCGCACGTCATCGCCAACCACGGCGTCTACACCGCGTCCGAGGACGGCGTCATCACCTTGGCGCCGACCACGCGGAAACTCACCGACCATAACCGGGAGCTCCTCGAACGCACCCGACCCGTCCGCATTCCGGAGGCAGAGAAGCAGGAGTTTCTCGCCGGCTTCTATCCGCGGCTCATCCAGTCGATCGACGTAGTGAGCAGCGATGGCTCGGTCACCTTCCCGGAGATCATCCCGCCGGTGCTCGTGCTCACCGCCACCTTCGGCGAGGATGAGCTCGATCTCCGCTGGGACTGGGCGTACCAGACGGGTAGCACAGAGACCCGTAAGCCGCTGAAAGCCGGAAAAGAGGACGACGGCTACCGCGATGCCGGTGCAGAAACCACCGCACTGCAGGCGGCACGGGAAGCCCTTGGTGGGCGCATGGTGAAGGACCGCGTCTACACCGGCATGGAGATGGTGGATTTCACGGAAACTGTCCTTCCTCGCCTCGAGCGCCTTGATGCCGTCCGCGTGGACGTTGTAGGGAACAAGCCGACGTTCGAGGAACTGACCGAAACGCCGCAGCTCCTTATCACCACCGTGGATACCGAAGACCGGGACTGGTTCGATCTCGGCGTACTGGTCACCGTGCAGGGCCGGAAAATCCCGTTCGATCACATCTTCACAGCACTGGCCAAGGGTTCCAACCGGATCAAGCTGGTGGACAACAGCTACCTTTCCCTGAACCAGCCCATCTTCGATCAGCTCCGGGAGCTCATCGACGAAGCGCGGATGCTCAACGAGTGGGAAACGGGCCTGCGGATCAGCCGCTACCAGGCCGGGTTGTGGGCTGAGTTCGAGGATCTCGCAGAGGAGACCGAGCAGGCACAGGCGTGGCGCGCGGCTGTCAACGGACTGCTGGAACTGACTGAGGTGGACCAGACCCCGCTTCCCGATGGACTCCACGCAACCCTGCGGCCGTACCAGGTGGACGGCTTCAACTGGTTGGCTTTCCTCTGGAATCATGGCCTCGGCGGTGTACTTGCCGATGACATGGGTCTGGGTAAGACCCTGCAGACTCTGGCCTTACTGACCCACGCCAAGGAGCAGGGCGAGCAGCGCCCCTTCCTGGTGGTTGCACCGACGTCCGTGGTGCCCAACTGGATCGCGGAGGCGCAGCGCTTCGCTCCCGTCCTCGCCGTTCGCGGTATCGCGGACACGCAGGCAAAGAGCGGCACGCCGATCGCCGAGCAGGTGGAGGGCGCCGACGTCGTCATTACCTCCTACGCACTGTTTCGACTGGACAATGATGCCTACGGCAAGGAGGAATGGGCAGGTCTCATCCTGGATGAGGCGCAGTTCGTGAAGAATCACACGGCGAAGGTCCATCGATGTGCCAAAGACCTGGATGCACCGTTCAAGCTCGCAATCACTGGCACTCCCATGGAGAACAACCTGATGGAGCTGTGGGCGATGTTCAATATCACCGCTCCGGGGTTGTTCCCGTCGTCTCGTGCGTTCACTGAGGAGTACCGGACGCCCATCGAGAAACAGGGCAGCACCGAACGCCTGCAGCGGCTGCGACGCCGCATTCGTCCCCTGATGATGCGGCGGACCAAGGAAGCCGTGGCGTCGGACCTCCCGGCCAAGCAGGAGCAGGTCCTGGCGGTGGAACTGCATCCACGGCACCGAAAGATTTACCAGACACATCTGCAGCGGGAGCGTCAGAAGCTGCTCGGCCTGATCGAGGACCTCGACCGGAACCGGATGATCGTGTTCCGCTCGCTCACGCTGTTGAGGATGCTCAGCCTCGATGCATCACTGGTTGAGCCCGAGTATGAGGGCGTTCCGTCGGCGAAGCTGGACGTCCTGTTCGAGCAGTTGGAGGACGTTCTCGCAGAGGGCCACCGTGCCCTGGTGTTCAGCCAGTTCACGTCCTACCTCAAGCTCGCGGCCGCACGGCTGGAGCAGCAGGGCGTCGAGTTCGCATACCTCGACGGCTCCACCCGGAAGCGGGGCGAGGTCATTGATTCCTTCAAGAACGGTTCTGCGCCTGTGTTCCTGATCAGCCTCAAGGCCGGTGGATTCGGACTAAACCTGACCGAGGCTGACTACTGCTTCCTGCTTGATCCGTGGTGGAATCCGGCCAGCGAATCGCAGGCGGTTGACCGGACGCACCGGATCGGCCAGACGAAGAACGTGATGGTTTACCGGATGGTCTCCACTGACACAATCGAGGAGAAGGTGATGAAGCTGAAGGAGCAGAAGGCCAAGCTGTTCAGCTCAGTGATGGACGACGACGCCGTCTTCAGCTCAGCACTCACCGCGGATGACATCAAGGAGCTGCTCGCGGGGTAACCTGCACGAAACCCCGCGGGCTCGATCTCCTGACCAGTAATCGCCTGAATCAGACTGTACGAACAACCTCGTCATAGGAGAACTTCGGCTTCGCGTCGCCCCATGCTTCGTCCCCCGGCTGACCGATATTCACCACAAGGAAGCTCTTCTGGTCTCCGGCCGGGAAGAAGGCCTCGTCGATTGCGCCAAAGTCTGCGCCGGTCATGGGTCCGGCAGCAAATCCAAGTGAACGAACGGCGAGGATGAAGTAACCGGCCTGAAGGTGCGCATTGTTATTGCCGGTGGCGGCTGCCAATTCGGGATTGGCATCGTACATGGCCTTCGGAGCGTTGTAGCCGGGGAGGAAGCTGTCCCAGTGCCCGGCCCAATCCGTGTCATAACTGAGGATAGCCACCAGGGGTGCACCGGCAGTCTTGGCACGGTTGCCCGGCATCAGCGCGTCGACGAGCTTGGCTCGAGCATCAGCCGAGCGAACATAGGTTACGCGTAACGGCTGTGAGTTGAAGGCGGTAGGACCGAACTTGGTGAGCTCGTAGATGGCCTGGGCCTGCTCCTCGGTTACTTCTCCCGTGAAAGAGTTGGCCGTGCGGGCCTTGGTGAAAATGGCGTCGACCGCGGCCGGATCGATAACTGCTTCTTCGTATGCAATGGTCATATCGGCGTACCTCTCGCTTCATTCCCGTTCTGCCGGGAGTGCTGTGTGCTTCTTCAGTTGCAACTACAAGTACTTGGCAGAGCATCCCGATCGTGACGTGAGACTGGCCACACCCCTCGCCGCTTCCCGATAGGCTGTTTGTCATTTCCTGACGCACACACCTGCTCTCGACGGAAGCGATCCCATGACAACCGCATTGTTACTCAGCGGCACCGGCCGGTATTCCGACCCCTGGCACCCGTTCACCGAAACCTCCGACGCAGTCGCCGATTTTCTGCGTTCTTTAGAGATCTCCGTTGAACTGGCGGCAGATGTGGACGCAGCGCTTGAGTCGCTCCAGGACGAGGCAGCCTGGCCTGACCTGCTGGTGGTCAATGTGGGCCTCCCCCGGGACGGTGCTGCATCGCCTGGAACCGACGCGGCACAGGCGGGCCTGGAGGCATGGGTTTCCGGCGGACGGCCGTTGCTCGCTCTGCATTCCAGCTCGACCAGCTTCGTGGACTGCGATTCCTGGGAACAGGCCCTTGGAGGCCGGTGGGTTCGGGGCGTGTCCATGCATCCGGCGTACGGATCGGCACACATTCTCCTCGAGGGGTCCTTCCCCGTAGGTGTCCCCAATTTCACCGTCGACGACGAACGTTACTCCTGGCTGCGAACCTCACCGGACGTCGTGGTTCATGCCCGCCACAAACACGAAAGCCACCTCCATCCGCTGATGTGGTCTCTGGAACGGAAGGTGGATTCGGGCACGGCAAGGAGTTTCTATGACGCCCTCGGTCACGACGCCGCATCTTACAAGTCGCCCGAACGCCGGCAACTTCTCGAACGTGCAGTGAACTGGCTCCTTGCGTAAGGAGTCACTCTGGTGACGTCCGTTCGCCTCCGCTTCGGGGGCCGGATGTCGACGCGATATTCGGTCTCGCCATGACGCTTCAGGTGACTCATCATGGGCGAGGCACCCGCCCGTAACGAACCGGCGCTCCATTGCTATCTCCGGGTTGGCGACGTCACCCGCGTCGTCGGAGGGTTGTTCCCCGAACCTGAACCAAGCGTGATCATGCGATGACAAACTGCGCGAGCGAAGGCCTCGTCATGGGTTGCCATCAGGAGGGTGCCTC
>NZ_JAPSHV010000216.1 GCF_031179385.1 Arthrobacter sp.
GGCGCCGCCCTCCTGGCTCCCTTCATTCCGAGCCGGCTGGTAGGCCTTGGCCTCGCCGCCTTCTCGGGCGGCCTGCTCGCCATGTACTTCCGCACGCCGGGAATGACCCAGGACGACGACGTCCGTCCCACCCAGGAGGGCACGCCCGTCGCCAAGGACGTGTGGATGCTCGGTATCGCGCTCTCACTCATCATCGACGGCGGCCGCAAGCGCTGAGATGCGCCGGATTCACCTCCGGCGCCGCCGCACCCTAGGGTTGTCCTATGGAATCTCCGATCGAAGGCTATCTTGCACGGATCCACCGGGAGATTTCGGAGCTGAAGGACGGCAAGCCCTACAGCACCATCCCCGCGATGGCGAATGTCGATCCGGACAACTTCGGCATCTGCCTCACGACGGTCGACGGATACATCTACGAGGTAGGTGACACGCGGGAAGAGTTCAGCATCCAGTCCATCTCGAAGCCGTTCACCTATGGGCTGGCCCTGTCCGACCTCGGGTTGGACGCGGTGGACGAGAAGGTTGACGTTGAACCGTCCGGCGATTCCTTCAACGAGATCTCACTGGCTGAAGGGACGGGACGCCCCGCAAACGCCATGATCAATGCCGGGGCGCTCACGGCGACGTCGTTGATCAAGGGCTCCGGGGGGAACACCAGGATCAAGCGCATCGTCAATACCTATTCCGACTTCGCCGGAAGGCAGCTATCGATTGACGAGGGGATCTTTTCGTCCGAGTTGCAGCATGGGCACAGGAACCGTGCGTTGGCACACCTGCTGAGGTCCTTCGACATCATCGAGGACGATCCGACACCGGTGATCGAGGACTATTTCCGTCAGTGCTCGGTACTGGTGAACTGCCTGGATCTTTCGCTCATGGCCGCTACGCTCGCGAACAGCGGACGCAATCCCCTGACCGACAAGCAGGTACTGGACATCGTGCCGGTGGAGCGCGTTCTTTCGGTCATGACCACCTGTGGAATGTATGACGACGCCGGTTCGTGGATCAGTACCGTTGGCATGCCCGGTAAGAGCGGAGTCGGTGGAGGAATGATTTCCGTGCTGCCCGGCCAGGTGGGGCTGGCTGTCTATTCCCCGCCGCTGGACGAACACGGCAGCAGCGTTCGAGGCATGGCGGCCAGCCAGCGCCTCTCCCAGGACATGGAGCTGCACTTCGTCCGCGCTGCCCGGGTCGGCAAGTCAGCAATCCGGTCCACCTACGACATCTCGGCCGCACCCTCCGGCATCCGGCGCGACGATGAGGCGATGGATGTGCTGCGGGACCACGGTCACCGCGCCCGTGTGGTGGAGCTGAACGGAGACCTGCTCTTCGCCGGTACGGAATCGATGGTTCGCGAACTCAGCACGCTGACCGACGAAGTGGAGCTCGTCATTCTGGATCTGCGGCGGGTGGACGAGGTGGCGGATGTATCCCTGCGCCTCCTCGCTGAAGTCCGCGAGAACCTGGTGGCCGAGGGAAGGGAACTGGTTCTGATCGATGCGGAAGGCACCCTCGCCGAGGCCTTCCGTGACGTTGATCGGGAGGTCCCAACCTTCGATACGCGGACCATGGCCGTCGAGTGGTGCGAGAACCGGCTCATCCAGACCTACGGTGGTGAGCTCGAGCTGCCCAGCCGCGTGGACATCTTCCAATGCCCCGCTCTCAGCCCGCTCAGCCGCGACGATGTGCAGAAGCTCGCCGACCGGATGGAAGACCGAACCTACAAGGACGGCGATCTGATCCGCCGTATCGGCCAGTCCTTCGGCGGGGTCTTCTTCATCCTGTCCGGATCGGTCAATACGTCCGTAGTCGGGCCCACCGGAGACCGGGTGAAACTCACGACGTTGAGCGCGGGGATGACTTTCGGAGAACTCGCCCTCGGCAGCGACGACCGGCAGGAAACAACGGTGAAAGCCACCGGCAAGGTAACGGTGAAAGTGCTCACCGCTGATGCCATAGCGACGTTGGAGTCTGAAGACACCAGGCTGGCGCTCGAGCTATGGAAGGCGCTCACGCGCGACGCCTACACCCGGGTGGACCTCTATCTGCGGGAAACGGCCGTAAGAATCCGGGACTGACTGGGGTGGCTCGGGCCTGCTGGAGCAGCGGACAGGGAGGGCTCCGGTGGTCCGTACCTCACTACCTGGGATCGGTCGACAGCATGCCCATCACAACGGCATCAATCCACTCACCGTTCCACAGCAGCGCGTCCCGCAAGCGCCCTTCGACCCGGAACCCGCACTTCTCGTAGACGCGCTGCGCCCGCGGATTGAACGCGTAGACTTCCAGGCTGATGCGGTGCACGCCCATCACGTCGAAGGCATGCGCGACGACGGCGCGGGTCGCCTCGGTACCGTACCCGCG
>NZ_JAPSHV010000020.1 GCF_031179385.1 Arthrobacter sp.
AGTAGTCAAGCTCGTCCGCCGGATGACTACGGATCGAAGCCTCAGCGAATACTGGTCGTTGGAGCGTCGTACATCTACCCCTTCGTGGTCGCGCTTCCGTAGTCCCGGATGAAAGCATTGGTTCGCCGGATCCAGTCCTTGTTGGACCACATCGGGTGATGCGGCGCCGCGTTGGATCCCAGCACCATCCCCCAGACGCCCTGCTCCAGCGCTACCCGGATACCGTGTTCAGCGAGTTCCCGCCCTATCGGACCCTCCTCAAAGTTCCCGTTCAGCGGCGTGTAACCGATCCAGCCCTCCCCGATGAGTGCCGGAATCTGCTGCCACCGCGCCCACCCGGCAACCGCAGTCACCCGCGACTCGATCTCGCGGCGCATGACCTCCCGGTAGGTGCCGTACTCGTTGTACAGCCAGGTGTCCCAGGCATCGGCATCCACCCAGTCGTACCCGTACACCATCTGGTCCGTTACAACCGTGGCCTGGTATTTCCACTCCGCCGGTCGCCCATACTCGGCCGGTGTCGGCGCATCCGGGTTCAGCAGCGCCTGCAACTCAACATTCGGAAAACCGGCGCTCCTTTCGGACCTGATGTCTATCCGCTTCTGCAACGCATCGAGCACGCCGTAGCTGTAGATGTGGAACTGGGCGGCACCGAGCCCATCCGGCAGCTGATGCATCGTGAGGTGTGGAGGCTTCCCGAAGCTTGCGGTAATCAGCAGGTCCGGATGCTGTTCGCGGAGGCGAAGGACCGCCGCACTGCCGCCGTCGTGCAGTGCCGGCAGGATCGAGAAGTCCACTTCGTTGTGCAATTCCACCAGTGCAATCTGCTCCCGGTAGCCTGCGTCCGTCACCGCGGTAATGAGCCGATGCCATGCCTCAGCCAAGACGGTGTATCGATCCTGGATCGCCACCCGGTCGATAGCCCGAAACCACTCCTCCGACCGGGCGAACGCGGGGCTCTGCTGGAACTCCCAACTGGCCAGCAGGACGACGAGTCCGTGCCGAGCAGCCGAGTCGAATAACTCCTGGAAACGGTCATGCAAGTTGATGGTGTAACCGCCCGGCGTGTCATACCAGCGGGTACGCTCCCCATAGAACCCTCCGCCCGGCGCAGCGCCGAGACCCTCGATCTCCAGCGACCGCGCCATCTGATCCAGGCCAAGCTCCCCAAAGAGCAGCAGCGGTGCCGCACAAATGCGGATGGCGTTATAGCCAAGCGCCGCGGTCTCAGCACACGCTGCGTCGAGATCCGCGTATGGTCCGCCCGGTTCCGCTCGCGTGTACCAGGAGAAGTCCCACAGACAGATCGTCAGCCGGTCCGGAAGGTGCCCGGGAATGGGTCCGGTCAGCGTGGAGTCAGTGGAGTCGATCGTCCCTGACCCCAGATACCGCTCGTTCATCGTGTGATGCCTTCCCTTATGCGTAGGTTTCGTCCCTGCTCGCCGAGCGCCCTCAGCCTGCCAGCCAGCAAGTCCTGTTCTGCCTCCGGCTTCCGTGCGAAGAGCAGCAGCTCGGGCAGCGACGTGGCGAAGTAGTCCACGTGCGGGCCCACGGCTTCCAGTTCAGCGGCCCGCGCCTCAAGCGCAGCCCACACGTCCGATGCTCCCTCCGCATCGCCCAGGCGGGCGTGCGCGACACCCCGCCAGTAGTCCTGCTCATCGATCGCGCGCCCGACGGCGAACGCACGGTTCCGCGCGCATGCTCGTATCAGTGCCTCCCGGGCCCTCTCGTTGTCCCCCGTCGCTTCAAGCGCTTCACCAAGCAGCACGTATCGCTGAGCGAGGATGTCTGCTGGATGGCGCCCCTCGGAAAGGTTGAGCGGTGCCTCGATGCCTGCGGCTAGAAGCTCCACCGCTGCGGATGGATCGGTTGCGATCAGGGAGCGCGCAACGGCGAGGGACGCGCGGTCGTAGGCGGCAAGCGCCTGCCCTTCTCCACCCTCGAAGGGCTGGAAAGTGCGCTCCTGCATGATCACCAGAGCCTCCTCCGAACGGCCCACGTCGACCAGCAAATTCACGTAGTGCAGGGTGAGATCATCACGGACGAGTACTCCCGGACAATACTGTTCGATTGCCGGCAAGCGCGCTGCACGCGGTTCGTCAGCGAGTTCGGCGAGCAGTGCCCGCTCGAAGACCAATCGAGGATCTCCCGGACGAAGGGTCAGAGCGTGGTCGAAGAAGCGCGCAGCGTCCGCCATCGATCCGTTCCCGTTGACCTCTGCGATGGCAGCGTTTCTCCACGCCACGGCGTCGGTTGAACCCAGGCGCCGCGCCTGCCCAAGTGAACGGCCGGCCTCGTCGATGCGTCCGGCGTCGATGAGCCAGGCGCCCAGGAGGGCATGCGCCACCGGGTCTTCCGGTTGTGCAGTGACGGCTGCCGTCAGCGCATCGTATTCGTCGAGGCCTGATGGGAAGGCAAAGGTGGTGTCCGACGCGCGGGCCTCCGCCCTCTCGTCCGATGCCTTGCCGCTTTCTCCAACGGCATCAAACCACAGTGCCCGGAGATAGTGCCGCAGGGGCTCCTGATTACCGAAGGTGCTCAGCGTCGATGTCAGCGGTTGGGCGGTGAGGGCAAAAGCTGTGTCACGATCACCGAGGCGCCACAGTTCGCATGCCACGGTGAGGACCGTTCGCGGGTCGAGCGGCGTCAGGCCATGGGCCAGTGCCTGCGACACAGGGTCCAGCGGGTCGTCAGCAAGGCATCGTTCCAGGAGCTCCGCCGCTTCGGTGTCCCTGCCGATCTGACGCAACGCAAGGATCATTAGGTGCCGCGGGCCAGGGCTCAGCAGGTCGTGAGCTTCGGCGATACGGGCGGATTCAAGGGCTTCCAAGGACTTTCCGGCCCGGAGTGCGATGCGCGATGCGCCCAGTCGTGCCGAATGCACCCAGGCCTTATCCCAGGCGGCCTTGCCGAACAAGACGCCCGCATCATCTAGCTGCCCCGCCCGCTCGGCCAAAAGCCCAAGCCGGTAGTGCGCCTCGCCCGTTGGCGGATTGAGGTTCCGACGGGTCAGCCTCGCAAGGGCCCGCTCATAGAGCTCGCGGGCCTCCCCGTACTGACCACGGCGGTGGTGCCAGTCACCCAGGGCAAGGCAGGCGCGGTGATCGTGTGGATCGCGGTCGAGAATTTCCTGGAAGTACGGGGCAGGGGATCGGGTGGGATGCCGGTATTGCTGCAGGTGCGTGCCCGTGATGTAGAGCTCGTCGCTTGAGGACACATCCGCCGGCAACGGCGGCTCGGTAGCAACCCACGGTTCGGGGGTATCGGTGGATGCGGCGGAAACCGTCCACCTGATCAGTTCGCCGCCGTCGTGGAAAACCTGCAGCGTGAGCCCGGGGCCGCCGTCGTCGTCGAGCATGACAGTGGAGGTGAAGGGGGCGCCGGGCGCCAGGGTAGCGCGCGTCTCCCACAGCACTCGCCCGTCCCGCTGCAGGACAATCCGCGCGTCGTCGAGAGTCCTCGCGCTGGAAACGCCAACCGTCACCTCCGGAGAGCCGGCCCGGGCCTGCAGCGAGACGGCAAGGTTGCGGGTGGCTTGGTGCGCTGGGCCGATGGCGTGGATGGGATACCAGAACTGGCTGAAGGTGCGCGTCTCGCCCGGGGCGAGGTAGCTGAAGTCCGGCTGATTGTCAGTGAAGACGCCGGCCATGAGCTCAACATACGGACCGTCGGTGTCTGTCAGGAGCCTGTCCCAGGCCTGACCGACGGCACCGGTGCCCCAGGTCCACTGCTTCTTTCCCGGGGCGATCGAGCGGTCAGCCCAGTGGATGAAGCCTGCTTGCGCGCGGTGGTCATACCCGCCGAAGAAATCGTCCTGGGTGTCGGTGATCATGTACGAGGTGGGGACGGGAATGTTGCCGTAGAAGTCGATGCGGTCAGCGTCCGGGTTGGTGTCGCTCACCAGGGCCGGGTAGTCGACGCCGTAGTACGGCCTGTCTGCACGGGGAAAGGCGGTGATGGCCCGGCGTGCGTGATCTGCAACGTAGTTGACGTCCGTCGGGAAAAAGGACTGGTATTCCTCGTGGACCCGTGCTGCAACGTTCGCCCACCACAGGAACGTCTGCGGCATGTCGGTACGGTTGTAGAGCCGAACTGCCACCTCGATCACGGAGCTGTCTGGGCGGATCCGTATTCCGTGGCTTCCCCTCATGCGCTGCAGTGGGTCTAGATCGCTTTGCCACACGGTCACGGTTCCGTCATCAGAACGCTCGACGGCGGTCTCCACCGGCAGATAGGTACCCGGACGGTGGTGCTGCGGCCAGTTGAACTCCACTCCGCCTGAGATCCAGGGACCGGCCAGCCCCACCAGGGCAGGTTTGATGACGTTGTTGCGATAGAAGAAGTCGTAGTCGTTGGTCTTGTCATAACCGATGTGGATGCGTCCGCCGAGCTCAGGCAGGATCATCAGCCGGATCCACTTGTTCTCAAGATGGATGGCCTGCCATAACCGCGGCTTCTTTGTGGTGGAGATCCGGTCGGTAAACGGGATGGGGTAAACGCGGCCGCTCGAGCCCTGATACACCCGGCGGTCCAGGAACAGCGGATACTCGTCCGGTGCCTCGGGCTCGTAGGTGTCAATGGAAACAGCTTCGCTCCAGCAGGCCACACCGCCGTCGTCAAGCAATGCCCGCTGATCGGCAGGGGCTGGAGGAAGGGTAATCGAGCTCTTGGCGTCATTGGCTAGGGTCACACAAGCAACTCTAGGAATTCAGTTGATGGTTCACCATGGCACATAATGAGGCATGCATGGACGATCCGATTCCGAAGAGCCCATGGTCGAGCGGGCAACCGGCTTTGATCATCAGCGTCTGGTGGTGGTGCCCCGGCCCCTGATTCGGGATGCGCTCAGCCGCCCGGTTACCCGGCGGATGGTCGTCACCGATGCCGGCTTCTTTCCCCGTGCTGAAAGCCATGGACGGCGGCGCCCGTCAGGAGCGCCCGAGACAATCGTCATGCTCTGTGTTGCCGGTAGTGGCTGGGTTGAGGTCGGTGGCGTCCGGAGTCAGGTTGAGAAAGGGACGGCAGTAGTCCTCCCCGGAAACACGGGGACACCGCACGCGTATGGAGCATTGGCTCAGAATCCCTGGACCATTTGGTGGTGCCATGTGAGGGGAACAGATGTGCCCGAAATCATTGGGGAAGCCGGCATCAGCGAGGAGCGGCCCCTTATTGGGCTCGTCGCCGTCGACCGGCTTACCGCGATACTCGACGAGATTGTCACCGATCTCGAGCGGGATCAGTCGCCCGCCCGCCTCATCGCAACATCCGGATTGGCCTGGCGCCTGTTGACCCTGCTGGCCGTCGACCGCCGATCCCCGGAGCGCGGCGCACCGCTCGAACAGGCGATGCGGTTCCTGGAAGAGCGTATCGACGGAAGCATTCGTGTTCCTGACCTTGCAGCCCTGGTCGGGGTGTCGTCGTCACAACTGAGCAAGCTTTTCCGGGAAGCGACAGGCGGAGGGGTGCTGGCACACCACCTTGCCCTCAAGATGGCGCGCGCAAGGCTGCTGCTGGACACCACCGTCCTGTCGGTCGCGCAGGTGGGACGCGCGATCGGCATGGACGATCAGTTCTACTTCTCCCGGCAGTTCCGGCGCGTGCACGGGCTGAGCCCCACCGCCTATCGGGCCGAGCGCAAAGGCTGACACTGACGACGTCGTACTCCATATGAGCCTTCGACGCGGGCGGGGCGACCTATCCCTTGCTTGCCCCAGCCGTAAGATCAGCTCTCCAAAAGCGTTGAAGTCCGATCATGAGCGCCACGAGGAGGACCACCGACAGCGCCGAACCGGTGACAACGAGCTGGTAGAACATCGGGTCCCGCTGAGTCTGGGAGTTCCACAGGGTCAGTCCGAGTGTCAGAGGGAAGGTTTTCGTCTCATTGAGCATGACCAAGGGGAGCAGGTAGTTGTTCCAGATGGTGACGAACTGGAACAGGAAGATCGTCACGAGTGCCGGCGACATCATGCGGGTCGCTATCGCCGCAAAGATTCTCAGGTCTCCCGCCCCATCGATGCGTGCGGCTTCGATGATCTCATCCGGCACTGCGGCGTTTGCATGGATTCGTGCAAGGTACACGCCGAAGGGACTCACCATGCTGGGTAGCAGGACTGACCAGTAGGTGCCGGTGAGGTCCACTGCATTGAGGAGGAAGTACAGAGGGAGAGCGATGACTGTAGCAGGAACGAGCACTCCACCGAGAATGATCGAGAACAACAGCTCCCGCCCGGCGAAGGCATACTTGGCGATCGCATAGCCGCAGGCGGCCGATAACGCCGTTGCGACCAGCGCACCGACCGCTGAGTAGAGGACGCTATTCAGCACCCAGGCGGTGAAGATGCCGCCGTCCTGGGTGAAGACGTTCCGGAGATTTTCCCAAGCCTGCGGTGAGTTCGTGAACCACAGCCCGAAACTGCTGAAGAGCTCCCCCGGGCTCTTGGTCGCTGCAACAAGGACCCAGAGGATCGGCAGCAGGAAGTACAAGGCGGCGATCACGAGCACGCTGTTGACTGCGATCGAGCTCGTCAGGGGCGGACGGATGCGTTGATTCTGGCTTACCACGCGCGGTTTCCTTTGCGGTTCACGAGCCGGAGGAATCCGAAGGAGAAGGCGAAGCCCAGCACGGCGACGATCACTGCCATAGCTGCGGCAAGGTTCGGATTGCCCTGGGAGAAGGACTGGTTGTACGCGGCGAGGTTCGGCGTGTAGTCGGAGCTGATCGCTGTAGTCAGGGGACGCAGGACCAGGGGTTCGACGAAAAGCTGCAGGGTCCCGATGATGGTGAAAACGGTGACGAGGATGACGGAGGGGCGCACGAGGGGCAGCTTGATCCGCCACGTGATGGCCCATTCCGAAGCCCCGTCAATCTTCGCTGCTTCGAACAATTCGGACGGGATCGCGTTCAGCGCCGCGATGAGGATGAACATGTTGTAACCGGCGAAACCCCACAACGCGATATTCGCGATGGCGAACAGAATGCTGTTCGTGTCCAATGGGTTCACGCTGATGCCTGCGGCCGACAGGACCTGCAGGATCGGACTCGTTGCCGGGATATAGAGGAAGCCCCAGAGCAACGCGGCAATCACTCCAGGCACGCCGTAAGGAATGAAGAACACAACACGAAAAAGCCGGGGGAACCGTGCACTAGCCGAATCGATGAGCAGAGCGAGCCCGACGGCTGTCACCACCATGAGCGGCACCTCGATGGCGGCGAATGCGAGCAGCCGTCCGAGGCTCGCGACGAATGAGGGATTGCTCAGCGCCGCCGCGTAGTTGTCGAGGAAAACAAAAACCTTCTCAGGAGCCCCGAATCCAAGTCCTGATGCCTTCGTAGAAAACAGGCTGTCGCCGATCGCATAGACGATGGGAGCGATGAAGAACGCAGCAAACATGGCAGCGAAGGGCGTTACCAAAACCACCAAAGCCAGGTTGGGATGCCGCCTAGCCTTACCTCGAGGTGTGGTTACTTCGTGATTTCGAGATGTTGGGGCAGCGGCGGGGCGAGTAACTCGCCCCGCCGTTCGGGTCTGGCTCAATTGACCGAAATTCCCTTGTCCTTGAGCGCACTGCTCATTTCGTCCTGGGTTTTGTCGTAGGCGTCTGTCAGCGGGGTTCCACTCTCGACCGCACTCTTCACGTTGTCGCTGAGGGATGCAAAGAGTGTCGAGGACAGAGGAGGCCACTTCCAGGAGTTGTCGACATTCTTGTCGGACTCCGCAAACACATCCCAGATGTCTTGTCCCCCGTAGAAGGCAAAGACTTCAGGATCATCCTGGAGGGAAGCGATAGACGCCGTGTCGGCAATAGCCGGCCAGCCTGCCCCGACGCTCGTCAGGATGCTGACGCTTTCGGGATCTGAGTTGAGCCAGGCAGCGAATTCAGCGGCCTCCTTCGGATTATCCGACCCCTTGAGCACAGCGCTCGCGGAACCACCAGCCCACGTTGCGGAGACATTCTCCCCGGCCTTCCACTGAGGCACCGCGCCCACAGCCCACTGCCCGGCGGTGTCGGGAGCAGTACCGCGGAGGATAGCGTCAGCCCAGGATCCGGAGATCCAGGTGACGACGTTGCCGCTCTGGATGTCTGCATTCCATTCGCTCGAGAAGTCCGCTTCGATCTTGACGAGATCCTCGTCAATCATCTTCTGCCAGAACTCTGCGACCTTGAGAGTTTCGTCATCGTTGATGGTGACCGTCCACGCATCGTTCTCTGGCGTGAACCAGTTTCCGCCGCCTTGCTGGGACAGACCAATCAGCCAAGGAGCCTGGTTGAAGGCGAACGCGGTGATGTAACGGTCAGGGTCCGAAGCCCGAATCTTCTTCGCGGCTTCGTAGTACTCGTCCCAGGTCGTTGGGTACTCAATGCCCAAGGAATCAAAGATGTCTTTGCGGTAGAACTGACCGAGGGGTCCGCTGGCTTGCGGAACAGCATAAACGCTGTCATTGAAGACGCCGGTCTGCCACTGCCAGGGAACGAACTTCTCCTCCTGGTCTCCGACATACTCAGTGATGTCTTCAAGTGCATCATTGACCAGGAAGTCCGGGATGGCGTCGTACCCAAGCTGAACGACGTCGGCGGGGTTACCGGCCTGAACCGCCGAAAGCATCTTCGCGTACCCGCCGTCGGGACCCGCCGTGATGGTTTCCAGCGTAACGTTCACCTCGTCCTGAGAATCGTTATAGGCGTCCACAGCCTGATCGATGTTCGGCACCCAGGACTGGAAGGTGATATCCACGGGGCCTTCCTGAGCAGCAGGAGCGCTTTCACCTCCAGGGCTACTGCAGGCTGCGAGGCCGCCGGCTAAAACGATGATTACCGATGCGGCCAGCGCCGACCGTCGGCCCGAGGAATGGTTGCCGAACATACATGCTCCTTTGCACTGCAAAACAGGGGATCATTTGTACCGATGCGCTAAATCTAGGTGTGCACAGCGGTGGAGCAACATAGCGATATGAGCCTTCCCTATGGACGATCCGCTAAACCTTCGAGGCACAGACGAGGCCTGAGCATGGATGACCACCCGTTCTGGGACGCAGAAAGGGCTGGCCACCCCGGAGGAGTCCGGGACAGCCAGCCCTTGACGGAGTGGGAGAGCCTAGGCGCCAGCCCTTTCGAAGGCCGGTTCGCGGCGCTTGTCGAAGACCGTGGCCCCGACTTCCTGCTCCGCCTGATTATCGATGGACAAATCAATCCCCTTGCGGTCCCGAAGAATGAGGACCGCAATCGTGGAAAGCACGGTCATGCCCAACAGGTACAGCGACACGGACGCGCTGGTTCCGGTGTTCTGGATCAGCGCCTGCGCGATGGTTGGGGCAAACGCTCCGCCGAGGATGGCACCAAGAGCGTAGGAGATGGATACTCCCGAAAAGCGCACGGATGCCGGGAAGATTTCGCTGTACCAGGCGGCCTGCGGACCGTAACTCAGCCCGAGTCCAATGGTGAAGAGGCCCAGCGCCACGTACAGCAGCGGCAACGATCCCGTGTCGATGAGCCAGAACAGCGGGAAGACCATCAACGCCTGCGAGCCAAAACCAATCAGGTAGGTCTTCCTGCGCCCGATCTTGTCGGCCAGGAACCCGGAGATGAAGGTGAAGATGAACCACATCGCAGCGGCGAACGTGATGGCCAAGAGTACGTCGGTGCGGTCCAGCCCAACCTCTGCCGTCGCGTAGCTGGGAATGAACCCTCCGGTCGCCATGTAACCGGCAGCGTTGTTTCCGGCGAAGACCAGGGCGGCCAGGAGGACCAACAGCCAGTGCTTGCGGAACAGTTCAGCTGCCGGAACCTTGGTCTGCTGCTTACGGGCCGCAATTTCCTCGAAGACGGGTGACTCATCGACCGCACGGCGGACCATGTAGCCCACGGCGATCAGGACGATACTCAGGAGGAAGGGAACCCTCCAACCCCACTCGATGAACGCCTCGCCCGGGGAAACCCAGCCGGTCATGACGGCGGTGACCCCTGAGGCAAGCAACATGCCGAGCGGGACGCCGAGCTGGGGGAAGGACCCTGCACGGCCCCGGCGGTCGCGCGGTGCGTGTTCGACGGCCATGAGGACGGCGCCGCCCCACTCACCTCCGGCGGAGATCCCCTGCAGGATCCTCAGCAGCAGCAACAGGATCGGCGCGAGGACGCCGATACTTTCGTAGGTGGGCAGAACGCCGATCAGCGTGGTTGCCGCACCCATCAGAATGAGCGTCAGCACCAGCATCGGACGTCGGCCGATCTTGTCCCCGAAGTGTCCGGCAAGGAATGCTCCCAGCGGCCGGAAGAGGAAACTGATACCTACGGAAGCGAACGCCAGCAGAAGACCGATGGATTCACCGGCGGGCGCGAAGAAGACCTGTGCGAAGACCAACCCGGCGGCCGTGGCGTAGATGAAGAAGTCGTACCACTCGATGGTGGTGCCGACTATTGTGGCGAACGCGACGCGCCGTTGCGTCGCCTTCGACGCGGCAGCTGCCGATACTGCGGACATGTTTTCTCCTGGGATGAACGGTGAATGAGGTGGATGCGATTGGTTTCAGGATTGGTATCAGGCTGCGGCGAGAAGGGCGGCCCGTGCGTATTCCTTCAGGCTGAAGCCGGCCACTGCCGCTTCGGCGGGATCCGGTCCACGACCGGCGGCAAGCAGCTTGCGCGCTGCCATGTGGTCGGCCGGCGCGTTGACGGATTCAACCGCTACAAGCTGACCGTCGCGGTAGCAGAGGACTGAAAAGGCGGCGGCACCCGGATTCCCGATGACTACGACGTCGTCGTCCGCCTGGGCGATACCGGCCATCTGCAGGCGCAGCTTGCCCTGCGTCGACCAAAACCAGGGAACATCCGTGTAGTTCGTCAGCGTTCCGAGGATGGTCTGGGCTGCATGGCGACCGTGGGCCGCTGCGTTCTGAACGGACTCCAGTCGGGTGACAGCCCCGGTATGGACGCTCGGGTAGCTGGCGCAGTCCCCGATAGCGAGGATCGAGGGGTCCGAGGTCCTCAGTGTGGACTCGACGAGGATTCCATTCTGCGTCTGGAGTCCGGCGCGGGCGGCGATGTCATCATTCGGTACGACGCCGATACCCACCACCACAAGGTCAGCCGGGTACGTAGTACCGGCAGTTGACACTGCAGCACCGACGCGGCCGTCAGGACCGACGTCGAAATGGTCGATACCTTCATTGAGCCGCAGTTGGATGCCACTCTCCTGGTGCTTCCGTGCAAACCATTCCGCCGTCGTCGGAGTCAGCGCCCGTCCCATCGGCCGCGGGGCGAATTCCAGGACTGTGACGGAACACCCGTGGGCGTGTGCTGCTGCTGCGAATTCGAGCCCGATGAAGCCGGCACCGACAACCACCACGTTCCGTGCCGTGGCCAGCGCACTGTGCAGAGCCCGGGCATCCTCCAGAGTCTTCAGGCCCCGTACACCCTCCAGTGTTGCGCCAGCACACGCCAGCTCGCGGTTGCGTGCGCCGGTGGCGAGAACCAGGTGCTCGTAATTAAGGACCGATCCGTCCGAGAGCGTGACCGTGCTGGCGTCCCTATCTATGTCCGTCGCTCTCACGCCCGCTCTCAGGTCAATGTCCTTGTCCTGATAGAACGACGGCGTGCGCAGGGGCAGCGGCTCGGGATTCCCTGAAGCAGCCAGGTAATCCTTGGAGAGGGGCGGGCGCTGATAGGGAAGCTCCGGCTCGTCCTCAATGATGATGACTGGTTTGGTGTACCCACCGGAACGGAGCGAATCGGCGACCTGGAGGCCGGCATGGCCTCCCCCAATAATGACAACGCTCACGGCCTACACCTGTCCCTCAGGGATGTCGACGACGATGCCGTCCAATTCCGTGCTGACGCGAACCTGGCAGCCCAAACGGGAGGCGTCGGTTCGTTCGGCAGTGGTGCAATCGAGCATCTCCTCTTCGTCCTCGCTGATGTCGGGCAGTGCATCTGCAAACTCGGGACGGACGTAGACGTGGCAGGTGGCGCACATCGCCTGTCCCCCGCACTCCCCCACGATGCCGTTTACGTTGTTGGCGACTGCGGCGCGCATGAGGGACGTGTTGTCCTCCACGGTGACGGTGTCGGACTGGCCGCTGGGCTGGACATAGGTGATGGTAGGCATGGTTCTCCTGAAGGAATGGTGAGTAGGAAGGGGACGCCGTGTGAGCCGGGCTAGTCCCAGAGGACCGGCATCTTGATCAGGCCACGGAACACCCAACCGGCGTCGACCGCCGCGTTGTCGGGGTCCAGGCGCAGACCGGGGAGTCTGTCGAAGAGGGCGGGCATAGCAACCTGCGCTACCTGTGCCCGTGCAATCCACGTGCCGGCGCAGAAGTGCTGACCGCCGCCGAAACCGAGGTGCGGCTTCTTGGCCCGGTGGATGTTGTACGACTCCGGATCCACGAATACTGCCGGATCCCGGTTGGCGGCGCCGAGCACCACACCGAGCCGAGCGCCTTCGGGGATACGCACGCCTTCGAGGACTGTCTCGCAGGTTGTCTGGCGCGGGTACATGCCGATGGGCGCGACCCAACGCACGGATTCCTCGAAAGCCGTAGCGTGCAGCTTCGAGTCAGCCACGACATCCGCGAGTTGGTCGGGGTGGGAGAGCAATGCCCAGACGGTGGTCGCGAGGACATCGCGCGGTTCATTCAGCCCACCGCCGATGGTCATCTTCAGGTTTGCCCTGACGGACTCGAGCGGAATCGGCAAGGAGGCCAGCCCCGAGAGGAGGGAGTGATCGGGGTTCTTCAGCAGGTACGGGATCATGTCATCGATTGCCGCGTCCACCTCGGCTGACGCGGCCTCGCTCTTCGCCCACACGTCCGCGTCATCGGCGTAGTTGCCGGTTCCGTCGATCATCGACTGGCTCCAGCGCTGCAAATCTTCCTGCGTGGAGTTGTGGAACCCGCAGATCAGTCGGAGGTTCTCGGCCGCATAGGGTGCTGCGTAATCCCAGACGAAGTCCGCTCCCGGCCCCTTGGCGACGAGCTCGTCGAGGTACTTCCGGTTGTTCTCCTCGAAGATGGCGGCCCAATGCTTCTTGATCGTGCCCGGCCGGAGCGTGCTGCCGTAGGAGTCGCGGTCCACCTTGTGCTCCGGATCGTCCTTGCGGAGCATGGAATGCCCCATGGCGCGCTTCATCAGGGAGCCCGTCTCATTGGCAGAGAAAACGTCCGCGTCCTGTTCGATGGCGTGGCAGGCGGCGTAACTCGTCACCATGTAACGGTTGACGGCCGGGACCCAGTGCACTGGCGCCTCTTCGCGCATCCTCCGGTAGATCGGGAATGGGTTCCGGTGGAGTTCGGGGATCGTGACCCAGTCGGCGACAGGCGGGTCAATGGGCGCCTCGGTGTTCTCCGCAACGCTGCCGGACCCTACGTGGTCGGCGGGAAGGGATGCCAACACCGCAGCGCGTTCGGTAGGGTCCGTGGGCAGGTTCCCGCTGAAGGGACATGCGGCGGTCTCGGATGGCCCCTGGACATTCATGGCTGATCTCCTGCACTGAGCGACATTGCTGATGGATTCAGTGTGGCCTGACTCATATCAGCAGGTAAAGTACAAGAATCAGGGCTATATCCACGGTTTGGGTGAGGTGTTCATGGCACGGTATACGCTCCGGCAACTGGAGGCGTTTGTCGCCGTAGCTGAACAAGGCAGCCTCACCTCCGCTGCGGAGAAGCTCCATGTGTCCCAGTCAGCCATTTCCGGTGCCATCAACAACCTTGAACGCGTCTTCGGCGCACAGCTGACCATTCGCCGTAAGGCTCATGGAGTGACCCTTACCTCCGCCGGAAAGTACGTTCTCGACCGGTCGAAAGGCCTCCTGAACGCGGCGTCGGACCTCGAATTACACGCCTCCGACGCTGGGACCGAACTGCGGGGCGCCCTTACACTCGGCTGCTATCGCACGCTCGCGCCCACCGTGCTCGCTGGCCTCATCGACCAGTACAGCCGGCTCTACCCACTGGTGGAGCTCGATTTCTTCGACGGACCACAGTCGGAGATTCAGGAACGGGTCCTCGCAGGCCGGCTGGATCTCGCAGTCGCTTACGACCTGGGGCTGCCCGCCGGGCTGCAGCGCAAGCGCCTGTACGAGGCTGCGCCCTCCATCGTGCTGGCAGCGGATCACCCGTTGGCGTCCCGGCCTTCCCTTGGGTTGAACGATGTGGCCGATGAACCGATGATCCTGCTGGACGTGAATCCGAGCCGCGAGAACACCATGATGATGTTCTCCAGCGCCGGGCTGCAGCCCAATATCCGGTTCCGCACAACGGACTACGAGGTCACACGGTCGCTGGTCGGACGCGGGATGGGCTACGCAATCCTGATTCAACAACCGGCAGCGAATCAGACCTACGAAGGCCGCCCGCTTGTAGTCCACCCCATGACACCGGTCATTCGAACCGTCCCGGTCTCGATCGTGTGGCCGGGCTCCGTGACGCCCTCCCAGAGCGCTGCCGCCATGGTGGCGCTTGCCTCCGAGCTCTACGCCGATGCCGGCTGATTCGCAGCCGGCAGCGTCTGAAAGACTGACTCCCGTGACTCCATCCCATGCTGCTTCCGCGGACACAACCCATAACGACGACGACGCCTCCCAGCGCTGGCTCTTCGCCTACTTCACTCCCGAGACGGAGAAGGAAGGCGAGCAGGTCCGCTTCGCCGTAAATTCCGGCCCGGATGCAAGGACGTGGATACCCCTCAACGATGGCAACCCCATCCTGATCAGCGACGTCGGCGAGCGCGGCGCGCGGGACCCCTTCATCTTCCGCGACCATACGCGTGACAAGTTCGTTGTGCTCGCCACCGACCTGCGCGTTGCGACGGACGGCGACTGGGACCGAGCCGAGCACCGCGGCAGCCGGTCAATCCTCGTGTGGGAATCCGAGGACCTGATGACGTGGTCCGGCCCGCGGCTCGTCCCCATCGCCCGTGAGGACGCCGGCAACGCCTGGGCCCCGAAAGCCTTCTGGTCCATAGAACGGGACGCCTGGCTGGTGTTCTTCGCGTCATCGCTTCCGGGCATCGGTGAGGCAGGAAGTGATTACCAGCGCATGTTCGTCACCGAAACGGCCGACTTCGCCAGCTTCAGTGCACCCGTCCTGTACCTGGACCTCGGCAAGTCCGTCATCGACGTGACCTTCCTGCAGGTGGGCCAGTGGTGCTACCGCTTCTCCGCAACCTCCCGCCCCGCGGGGAGCCCCGAGGATGACGCTTTCGTGTTCGTTGAACGCGGCCGCAGCCTGCTCGACCCTGACTTTGAGCCCTGGGTAGTAGCCGCCGGAAAGGGGGACATCAGGCAGGGCGAGGGTCCCGCCGTCGTCCTGCCCTCCGACGGTTCCGCACCGTTGCTGCTGATCGACGAATTCGGGCTGAGCGGCTATCACCTGTTCGAAGCCGCTGACCCGGAGCTGCGGGAATGGAAGCACGTGCACGACGCCGTCCTGCCGCCCCGTGCACGCCACGGCTCGTTGCTGGCGATCACCCCTGAGGAACACGCACGGCTTCTGCGACGCCGATGACCCCTGCCAACGTCCTGGCAGACTAGGCTGGCTTGTGCGCCCGTCGGCCAAGCAGCCACATCAGGATGACCACCGATACTCCTGCCACAGCCGCGGTCAGAGGGCCTGCCCAGGCGCCGGGCTCTGGGGCGAGCAGCGCTGTGTCATCTTGCCAGGGCCAAAGAGCGCGGACTGAGCCAAGGATCAGACCGGTAGCGATCAGGAGCGTAGGGACTTCGTGTTCGCGCAGGAGGTACGCGAGGAGCCGGACCACGGTCACAAGCCCCAGGAATGCGCCGGCGCCAAAGAGCGCGATGTAAGCAAGATCCCTGGAGCTGACGGCTTCCAGAGTCGGTTCGTACATGCCCACCGTGAGCAGGACAAACGACCCGGACAGCCCGGGAAGTACGAGCGCCCCAACCGCTGCCGCTCCACTGATGACGAGGATCCACCACCGCGGCTCGTCGACCTGTAGGGCCGGAATGCCAAGGAAGAGAAACGTAAGCGATGCGACTGCCAGCACCACGGCCACGTTGCGGACGTGGCGACCTGGCTTTGCCGATGTCGCTTGACGAACCATCGACGCCGGTACCAGCAGACTCGCGAGAACCATGCCGAAGAAGAGCGCCCGCGCCAGGACGGGTTGTGTGTCAACGAAGTGGTGAAGCGGTCCGGCAAGGGTGAGGAGAGCGACCACCATGCCGGCAACCAGCGGAAGGACGAGCACCCACTCGACCTGCTTGAGGTGCTGCAAGGCTGACCCGACGCTGCGGCGACGTACCAGCGACGCGACACCATGGACGGCATGGTTCGCTGAGCGGATCAGCCGCTCATAGATTCCAAGGACCAACGCCATCGTGCCGCCGGAGACTCCGGGAACGAGTTCCACGAGACCGATCACGGCCCCCTGGAGGAGAGCAGGGATGAGTCGCAACCACCCTCTGGTAGGAACAGGAGCGCTGGGTACCGGAAGGGAAGTCATCCCTTCAACGGTAAGTGCAAGGAGCCGATCGGCCTGAATCGGAGCCGGCGTGCGGTGGCGGTCAGCCGCTGGACTTGGGCAGGATGATCCACAGGATGATGTAGACCAACTCGCCAATGCCTACCAGTCCGAAGATGATGAAACCGATCCGGACAAGCCACGTGGGCAGGCCGAATCCGGTTGCGATAGCCGCGCAGACTCCGGCTATCAGTTTGCCGTTACGGGGACGTACCAGTGTGCCAGCCATGCGGCGACTCTACGCCGGTCGGGGACCCTGCGGAACCCCGCTCTTCAGACGTCGCGAGCGTTCTATCGGCCGGTTGCTAGTGTGACCAAGGTGAGTGAAGCGGGCCCTAGGTCAACCGGGCAATGAGCGAAGTCCGTATCGGAACCTCCGGCTGGAGTTACGACCACTGGAACGGCGTCTGCTACCCGCATGGGACACCGCCGGCGAGACGGCTGGACCACTACGTGAGCCGGTTCGACACGGTGGAGCTCAACGCCAGCTTCTACCGCTGGCCGCGCGACGCGACGTTCGCCGGGTGGCGGCGTCGCCTTCCGCCGGGGTTTGCGATGTCCGTCAAAGCACCACGCGGACTGACGCACGGTAAGAAGTTGTACCAGCCGGAGGTCTGGATCGAGCGGATCGCCCGCTGCTGGCACGAGCTTGGTGACCGCCGCGCCGCCCTCCTCCTTCAACTCCCGCCATCCATGGAGCGCGACGACGCCCGCCTCGACTACTTTCTCACCCACCTGCCGTGGTGGATCCGGGTAGCGGTCGAGTTCCGTCATCCGAGCTGGGATGACGACGCCGTGTACGCGATGCTCGAACGCCACCAGGCCGCGTACTGCGTGATGAGCGGAGCAGGGCTCCCCTGCGTCCTGAAAGCGACAGCTCCCTTTGTGTACGTTCGGCTGCACGGACCGGATCACGGGCATCTTTACGCGGGCTCGTACTCGGACGCCGACCTTCGCTGGTGGGCGGACCGTATTTCGGAGTGGCACAGTTCCGGTCGGGACGTCTACGTGTACTTCAATAACGACGGCGCCGGCCACGCCGTGCGGAATGCGGAGACTCTGCGCGCGTTGGTGGGCAAACCCTGATGCCCGGTGATGCTGGAGCGCGAGAGCAGAAACCGTTAGCCTGAACGCCCTCTCCCCGAAAACGCCCTGGGGTAGGAGCGGCTCAGCAGCCCAACAACTATAGCGAAACGGGGTCGGTGATTATGCTGTAGTGCTCCGGACGTCGATGCTGTGAGAAGTTGAAGACGTCACGTCGGTATCGGGTGACCATGTCGAGATCGATCTCAGCGGTAACGAGCTCATCGCCCATTGTGCGCGCGGTGGCGACGATTTCGCCGGACGGCGCAATTATGGCACTTCCGCCTATTTGGCAGACGCCTTCCTCAGTGCCTGCTTTTGCTGTCCCGATAACCCACATGGCGTTCTGGTAAGCACCCGCCTGCATAGACAGGTGGTTCTGAAAGTCCACTAGCCTGTCGCTCTCAGGCAAATGAGGTGTCAGCGCGGGGGTGTTGTACCCAAGGCACACTACCTCTGCCCCTCGGAGCGCCATCACCCGATAGGTTTCCGGCCATCGTCGGTCATTACAGATAGCCAAACCAATTTCTGCATTGCCCCATCGACGCACCCCGAATCCAAGATCTCCTACTTCAAAGTATCGTTTCTCAAGGTTTTGGAACGGTGCACCCTCCTGCTTCAGCTCGAACCCCGGCAAATGAATCTTCCGATACTTATGGATGACTTCGCCGAGTTCATCAACCAGCACCGCGGTATTGAAGAACCGGTTCGCTGCTGTACGTTCGGCATATCCAAGGACGAAAGCCACTTGCAGCTCGCTTGCGGCGTCAAAAAGCCCTTGAGTTTCCGGTCCAGGCAAACGGGTCTCGTAGAAGGTGAGAAGTTCGCTTCGGTCACGTACGAACCAATGAGGGAAAAAGGGAGTTAGCGCCGCTTCCGGGAAGACGACCAGTTGAGCTCCTTCAGAGGCAGCGCTTTCCAGTAACTTGATAAGCCTTGCCACGGTTTCCGCCTTAGTCGCGGAACGCGGAATCGGCCCGAGTTGAGCGGCCGAGACAGTGAGCGCTCTACTCTTCACTCCAGCCTGCTAGTGATCATGATTTCGTCATGCCCCTGCCCCGATTCTGTCGGCGAGTATTCCGCTGATCAGATCCAGTTGACGTTCATCCGCGAGGGCAGAACCGACGGCAACAGTTCGGGCACCGGCCTCGAGGAACGCGGCAGCATTCGTGGCGTCTATCCCCCCGGTAGCTACAAACTTCACGGCGGGGAAGGGGCCTTGCATCGCTTTGAACCAGTCCGTACCCAACACGGAGGCAGGGAAAGCTTTGACCACGCTGCAACCAAGACGGACGGCTCCCTGTACTTCGCTGGGAGTGGAGACACCCGGCAGATGTGGCATTCCGATCTCGCGGCAGAGCCTGACTACTTCTTCATCCAATCCCGGTGCAACAGTGAACGCCACTCCAAGTTCCCGGCTTCGCCGGACCTGCTCCGGGGTGATCACGGTACCGGACCCAACAACCTTCCCTCGCTCTGCTCCTGCTTTGACGACTGCTTCCAGGGAGGGAACAGCGTCAGGCGATTGGATGGGCACTTCCACCAGGTCGATGCCCAGATCCCAAGCCCGCGACGCGAGCTCCACGGCACGCTTGGCCTCCATGTTCCGGAGGATCGCCATGACGGGTTGTCCTTCGATGAGAGTCTCTACTTCAGCTGACATGGACAGGTCCTTTCGGTATGAATGACCTGAGGTCATCCAGATGGCTGCTGCTCAGCGAAATGCCGGCCCAGTCTTCGGGCCCCACATCGCTGAGGGACAGAATTGACTTTGCTGGCGGAAGGGCCGGCAAATCGCTGACATGTTGCAGGGTGAGACCAGCCATCAGATGGCCCAACCGAAGAGCCCTCGGCACACCCAGGCTTCGGACCATTCCTGAGAGGAACCCGGCTGCGAAGGCGTCCCCCGCGCCCACGGGATCCACTACTTCAGCTTTAAGCGCCGGCTCGAATGTTGCGCGATCTGCGGCGAAGTGGGTGGCCCCGATTGCCGCGTCCTTCACCACTAGGTGAGGGACGTCAGGCAGGATATTGCGCACATCTTCGGCCCGCGGGGTGTCCCAGAGGGCCTCGGCTTCGTCCCGGCCGACCACGACTATGTCCGCGCCGCGAGCCAGTTCGAGCAGGCGCGGCGCCGCTACAGCGGTGTCCCAGAGCGCAGGCCGGTAGTTGACGTCGAAACTGACCTGGACTCCTGGAACCTCACGCTCGATGATCAGGCGTTGCATAAGCGCGTCGGCCGTTGTGGACAGGGCGGGCGTAATTCCTGACACATGGCACAACGACCGCCGTTCCAGGTTCAGGGAAAGGAGGTCCTCCGGACCCATCGCCGATGCCGCCGATCCGGACCTGTAGTAAAACACACGGCTTCGGTCGGCTTCCCTATTTTTAAGGTAGATGCCTGTGGATCGCGTGCTGTCGACGACGACAGTGTCCAGCTGCACCCCCCGGTCCCGGAGGAAATCAATGATGATGCGCCCGAAAGGATCGTCACCCACCCGACTGAACCATTCGACGTCGTGCCCCAAGTGGGCCAACCCGCTGGCCACGTTGCTCTCAGCCCCACCGACGTGAATCCCCACGTGGCTATTTTCCTCCAGCGGACCATCATCGGCGGTAAGAAGCACCATGGTCTCGCCAAGGCACAATAACGGCGGAGGACTACCTTCAGGACTCAAGTTCGTCATGCTGCTATTCCAAGTTCTGTTCGGGCTGTCAGCTGGAAGCCATCTGCGGGCTGTCGTCGAGCAGCTCCCCGCTTTCCGTGGAATACCAGAGGACGTCGGACGCGTCGAACGAAACAGAGCACAGCTGGCCGTGTTCGAGGCGGACGTCGCCCACCAGCTTGGAGTAGAAAAGGTCTCGGGATGCTCGCGCACCGACCTCCGTGGTGTGGTCCTCAGAGCCGAACTTGAAGCCGACCACCGTCTCCGAACCCAAGTGCTCCACGGTGATGACCCGTGCAGGATAACCGCCCGATCCAGCCTCCGTATGTACCCGGACCTTCTCCGCACGGACTCCGAGATGTGCTTTTTGGGCTGCAGTGACTTCGGGTGGCGCGAATGAGAGGTCGTTGCCGAACATGTCAGCCTTGGTGCCGTGAATGTCCACAGGGATCAGGTTCATCGGCGGGGAACCGATGAATTTGGCGACGAACGTGTTGGCCGGCCGGTCATAGATCTCCTTCGGTGTGCCGTACTGCTGGACCAGTCCGTCATTGAGCACGATGATCCGCGTTCCCATGGTCATCGCTTCGACCTGGTCATGCGTGACGTAGACAAAAGTCTTCTGCACGCGATCGTGCAAGGCGGATATCTCGGCCCTCATTTGGGTCCGAAGTTTCGCATCGAGATTGCTCAGCGGCTCGTCCAGGAGATACAACGCAGGCTCGCGAATCAGTGACCGGGCCACCGCGACACGCTGCCGCTGGCCGCCCGAGAGCGCCTTTGGCCGGCGGTCAAGGTAGTCAGTCAGCTCCAGCATTTCCGCTACATCAGTGATCTTCGCTGCAATGTCTTTTCGGTTCATCAACGCACGACGCGCGAACCCGCCGACCACCGGAATATGGTGCCACCATTTGAAACTGTCCATGATCAGAGGGAATCCGATGTTGGCCCGTACGCTCATGTGCGGGTACAGCGCATACGACTGGAAGACAAAGGCGATATTCCTCTTCTTGGGCTCCAGGTCGTTTACAACCACTCCATCAAACTTCAGCTGCCCCTGGGAGATGTCCGTCAGGCCTGCGATCATTCGAAGCATCGTGGACTTTCCGCAGCCTGAGGGGCCGAGGAGAACCAGGAACTCCTTATCCGGAACCGTTGCATCAAAGCCTTGAATCACGGTGTTACCCGCGAAATTCTTGCTGACGCGGTCAAATTCAATTGTTGGCATGGAACTATCCCTTTACTGATCCGGCGGTTAGCCCGGAAACGATCTTGCGTTGCATGAGAAGGAAGAAAACAACAGCCGGGATGGTGAATACCAGGGCAGCGCTGAAAACGGTGTCCAGCGGCGTCGAGAATTCACCGATGAAGGAGGCAAGGCCTGTGGAGGCAACCCATGACGACCTGTCCTCGATGAAGGTGGTCGCAAACAGGTACTCATTCCAGCCATCGAAAAAGGTGATGACCGCGGCCGCCGCCATAGAGGGTGCAACCAACGGGACAACCATCACCTGGAGGATGCTCAGAGGGCTGCAGCCGTCGACCCTGGCGGATTCCTCGAGTTCATATGGAATGTTGTCGATCGCCGATTTGAGGATGAAAAGAGCTACCGGCATAGCGAATGCTGTGTTCACAAGGACGAGTCCGTGCAGCTGGTTGAGCAGGCCCAGCGCCGCGAACAACGAGTAGAGCGGCACAACCAGCAATGCTTCGGGAAGCATCTGCGTGGCGAAGAAAAGGAAACCCATGGGTCCTTTGCCGACGAACTTATAGCGGGACAGGGCATAGGCGCCCATCGTCGCCATCAGAAGGCTCAGGAGTGTTGTGCCGAACGCCACGAAGGCTGAGTTGGCCATCCAGCGAAGGAACGGGGTGTCAGTGGTGAGTACCGAGAATACCTGCAGGCTGCGGGAGAAATCAGGGACGAGATTCTGTCCCCCCTGGAACAAGACATCGGTTGGGGTCATCGCTGTGTTGATGATCCAGTAAAGGGGGAAACCTGCCAGGCAGGTCAGCAGCAACGCGAGCAGCGCCCGGATCCCTGTGCCCAGGCGACGACGACCGATCATGCGTTCGCTCCGTTCTGCTTGTTGGCGCGCAATTCGAGCACGAAGTAGATGGCTGTGACGATTAGTGACAGGACAAGCCCCAGCATGCCGATTGCGGCAGCCACGCCGAGCTGGCTGTTGTTGAATGCCTGCCGGTAAACGTCGATGACAATCGTCGTCGTCGCATCTACGGGACCACCGCCGGTGAGCAGCCAGATGATTTCGAACCGCCTGAATGACCAGATGGTCATCAACAAGCCGACGACGCGCAGGGTGGGCATCAGGAATGGTAAGACAACGAGCTTGAAGGTGCTGTAACTACCGGCTCCATCGACTCTTGTGGCCTCATAGAGGTCCTCCGGCACGGACTGCAGGGCGGCCAAAACCACGAGCATCACGAAGGGCGTGACCTTCCATACGGTGGCGACAACCACCGAGAACATGCCGTAATCCGGGTCTGTGAGCCATCCGCGCTCCCCTAGGCCCAAGGCGGTTGTGGCCGCGTTTGCTACGCCCGAGGAGTCGTTGTAAATCCAGCGAAACACCAGGACGACTGCCACTGTGGGCACAGCCCAGGGCATGACCATGACGGCCCGTGCCAACGTACGCCCGGGAAACTTGCGATTGATGACAAACGCTGAGATTGTTCCCAGGGTGAGGGACGCGACGACGGTGAAAGCTGTATAGACAAGCGTGGTGAGGACAGACTTGAAGAAAGCGCCACTGCCCAGTAGCCGCTCATAGTTCTCGAAGCCAATATAGGTACCGCCGGTCGGATTGAGGAGACGCGTGTCGGTGAAGCTCAGGTCTAGGCCCTTGAGCAGGGGAACGACAGCGAACAATACGAGGTAGAGCACGGCCAGCCCGATGAACAAGTAGGGCGTCCAGCTGAAGCGTCTGCGCTTGTTCCTGGGTGGCGGATCCGCGGTTGGAATACGGTCTCTGGTTGGGGCGTGGGTAGTCATCGATGAGTTCTCTCGATAGGGCAGGGTGTCCGGTCGGCACTCCCGGCGGACACCCTGCACAGAGGCTAGGGAGCCAGGTTCTCAGCTTGTTGCTGGGCTGCGTCCATGGCCTCTTGGGCGGAGATGCCTGTGGTCAGCATCCGCTCAACCTGAGTCAGGACGATGGTGCGGACCTGCGGGGTCTGCGTTTCAAAACCCGGGATGACGACTGACGACGAGTTATCGAGTTGCTCGTAGAACGCTTCGATCCAGGGGTTTGCCTCAACCAGTTCTGCGGGAGCCTCGACGTCTGTGGCGATGCCTGACGGGAACAAAGCCTCGACGAAGGTGGACTGCGCGTCAGCGGTCATCATCCATTTGATGAAGTCCTTGGCGAGCTCCTTGTTATCTGAATTCGCATTGATTCCGATAGCAAATCCGGCATAGGCGGAGCCGCCGCCCGGGAATGGCAGGGTTGAGGCAGAGACCTCTGAGGACTCGACACCGTCCCCTGAAACCATGGTGAGGAGAGCTGAAGAGTTGTCGATCACCATGCCGACCTCACCGGCTGCGAACTTGCTGCGGTAGGTAGAAGCGTCGTCGCCGACACCGAAGCCACCTGAGTTATAGGCATTGAGGTACGCATCCGCCGCGGCGACATTTTCCTCGCTGTTGATGGTGAGGTTTTCGCCGTCCGACCACGCACCACCGAACCCGTAGACCCAGTTGCTGTAGTCAGTCCACCAAGGTGCTTCTTCATTGAGCTGGTGACGGACGACGAAACCGGTCTTCCCTGTTTCATCTTGAATCGTTTTGGCCGCGCTGGCCAGTTCTTCTGCTGTGCCCGGAGGTTCGACGCCGGCCTCGGACATGATGGTGTCGTTGTAGAAAAGCGCGTATGGCACTGCCTCCCACACCAGACCCAGTTGTTCACCTTCGAACTGGTAGGTCTCATTCGACGGACGAAGTGCTTCTTCGCTCTCCGGGTCAAGGATTCCGTCAAGGGGTTCGAGCGCACCGGAGGCCGCAAGCTCCGGGAAGAACGGATCGGGGATGATCATGATGTCCGGGCCGCCTCCCGATCCAATCTGGGTGCTGACCGTCTTTTCGTAGTCGGCCCGGGTGATCTCCTGGGTCTCGATGGTGGCGGCAGGGTTGACAGTTTCGTACTGCTTCACAGCAGCCAGAATGTCCTCGCCCCGGCCGGGCTCCAGCCACTGCCAATTGGCAAAGGTGAGCGTTCCGCCTTCTTCCGCCGCCGGGCCGTCGTCCTGTGCTCCCCCGCCCCCGCCGCTACAGGCCGTGAGAGCCAGCGCAAACACTGCAAGCGACGCCGCGTTCTTCATTACTGATTTGTTTTTCACTAACGACTCCTGGTTGTGCACCTGTTGCAACACGTGTTGCGGTATATGCCATATTGTCAGTGCCGACGATTTTTGTAAATAGGGCTGGTCGTTCTGGCTCTAGCGGCGGCGGACTGCCCTCCCGGGCACAGCAGCAGTACGTGCACCGCGCTCGATTGTGGCTACGCCGTTGACGAACACGTGATGGACACCTTCCGGCGCGACTTTCGGACTGTCATAAGTGGCCAGCGACGCTATGCGTTCCGGATCAAAAACCACAAGATCCGCCCAATTGCCTTCCGCGACAACACCACGGTCCGTCAGGCCCAGACGCCGTGCAGGACGGGACGTGGCGTGAAGCACGGCTTCCTCGAGGGTGAGGACTCCGAGCTCGCGAACGTAGTGCCCGAGAAACCGGGGAAAAGTGCCCCATCCCCTGGGATGGGGCTTCTCACCCACCAAGATTCCGTCACTGCCGACGGTATGGGCTTTGTGGCGCATGACGGATCGGACATTTTCCTCATTGCCCACCTGCACCAGACACCCAGCACCGAATTTGTCAGCGAGAAGTAGATTTAGGAACGCATCTCCGGCAGGCACACCAGCTTCCGCTGCGAGTTCGTCAATCGTCTTCCCCACTGCATAGGCGTTTCGTGGGTTCTGCGTGGATGCGATGACGATGGTTTCCCAATCCATGGGGACGCCATGATGTCCATCCGACCCCTCGACTTCGATCTCGTGCAGAATCCGAACCCTCGCAGCCGGATCATTCAGCAGCCCAGTCAGTGCATCAGTGCCGCCTTCATGGACCCAGCTCGGCAACAGGGCAGCCAGGTACGTCGCGCCGGCCAGATAGGGGTAGGCGTCCAAGGTGATATCCAGACCGTCGGCCATCGCCCGATCTAGGGCGGAAAGGACCTCCGACGCGCGGCCCTTGTTTTGGGGAAAGTTGATGTGGCAATGCGCCAAGTGAAGCGGCACTTGGGCCCTGCGGGAAATCTCGATGCAGTCGACGTATCCCTCGACCACCTCAGCTCCGTAATTGCGGTGATGCGGGCAGTAGTACCCGCCAATCTGCCGCACTGCACCCAGTGCGTGAACGAGCTCCTCGTCTGATGCGTACATGCCGGGCGTATAGGTGAGACCGGTGGACATCCCCATGGCCCCATCCATCAGGCCCTCGGCGACCAACGCTCGAATCTGCTCCAGCTCGTCAACGGTCGCCGGACGGGCCTGGGTGCCCATGACGTTCATCCTGACAGTCCCGTGCGGAACCAGAACGGCGACATTCACGGCACAACCCTTATCAACCTCGGCAAGGTACTGTGCGATGCTGCGCCAGGCATAATCCAGGTCGGGTTTCCCATTCCATCCGGCTATCTGCTCCCGGGTCACCGCCATGACGTCATCACTTACCGGTGCGTACCCGAGCCCGTCCTGGCCCACAACTTCCAAAGTAATGCCCTGTGCCACCTTCGAGACATGCTCGGCATCTGAAAGGACAGCTAGGTCGGAATGCGCGTGCATATCGATGAAGCCCGGAGCCACGATCATTCCGGTGACATCCAGGTCTTCACCTTCGGCAGCGCTTCCCGGCTCCAGGATGCGCACGATTCTTCCGTCCTTAATCCAAACATCCGCGCGATAACGCGGCCCACCCAGGCCATCGATCACTGAACCGCCACGCAGTATCAAACCGGCCATGTTGCATCACTTCGCATTCTCGTTAATGTTGCATATGCTGCACATACGTGTGCAAAATTGTCAGAGCGCGATCAGTATATAAGGGGTCTACATGTCTCAGGCAGTCCAGAGGGCTATCGAAATTTTGGAGTTCCTGTCAGAAGGGCCCAGAAGTCTCAGCGAGACGGCGAGGCGTTTCGATGTCCATCGCTCTACGGTTCTTCGACAGCTCCAGACCTTCGAAGACGCCGGATTTGTGCTGCGCAGGGCAAATGGCCACTACAGCATCGGCCCCAAGGTCATCTCCATTGCGCAACAGGCTCTGGACGGGCTCGACCTGCCCGCAGTCGCGCATGATGAGCTTCGCAAACTGCAGGCTAAGACGGGGAACACCATCCACCTTGCGCAACTGGTGGAATCTACGGTCATGTACGTCGACAAAGTGGAAGGCCGGGACAGTGTGAGGATGTATTCGCGGATCGGCAAGACAGTCCTGCCGCACTGCACCGGCGTTGGTAAAGCCATTTTGAGCCAACTCCCCTCCACCCGCCGGGACACCATCCTCGCCAATGCAGAATGGACAGGGTTCACGCCCCAGACGATCACCTCCCGCCCGGCACTCGATGAGCAACTTGACCTGATCCGCTCCAGAGGCTGGGGTGTCGATGACGGCGAGTTCGAGGACTTTGTGAACTGCATCGCGGTGCCGGTCACCAACTCAAGCAGGAGCATTGTGGGCGCAATCTCGCTCACTTCCATAAAGGTTGTGGCCACACTGGATGATCTGATGACCCATCTCAACGACCTTCAGAGCACCGCCTCCAACATCTCCCGTCAACTAGGTTGATTCCTTCGAAAGGCACCATGGGCATCTATTCAGACCTCGGCGTACCACCTGTCATCAATGCCGCAACGACGTTCACCGCCCTCGGCGGGTCCCTTATGCCCGACGAAGTGCTGGACGCCATGCGTGATGCCGCCGGATCTTTCATCGATATGCACCAACTTCATCTCGCGGCCGGCAGACGCATTGCCGAACTGACAAGGAACGAAGCCGCCTATGTGACCTCAGGCTGTGCTGCTGCACTAGTGCTCGTCCTCTTGGGCATCCGCACCAAGGGCGACCCCAGCGTCCTGCGTGATTTTCCCGGCAGGGAGCATGCACCAAGCGAGGTGATCATGCATGCCGCGCACCGCATCCCCTACGATGCGGCCATAGCCCTGTCCGGAGTCACCGTGCGGCAGATCGGCAATATCCAACAAACGTTCGAATGGGAGCTGGAGGCGGCCATTACGAAAGAAACGGCAGCCGTGCTCTACGTCGCCGGTCCGCACCTGCCGCAGGTCGCGCTCCCGCTGCCCGAAGTGGTGCGCATAGCCAAATCCCGGGGAGTTCCGGTGATTGTCGACGCGGCCGCTCAACTTCCGCCGGTGGAGAATTTATGGCACTTCACGAGAGATCTAGGTGCTGACATTGCGGTCTTTTCGGGTGGCAAGGCCCTACGGGGTCCTCAGGCGAGCGGACTCATGGTCGGCAACCCGGACATCATCGAGGCCGCCCGGCAGAACGGCGCTCCCTTTCAGCGCTGGGCGCGTGCAATGAAGGCAGGCAAGGAAGAGATAGCTGGCCTGGTGGCCGCCGTCGAGCGCTTCGTGAATCTTGATCACGCGGCGTTGCACGAAGAGTGGCAGGCCACCGTCGATGCGTGGGCGCTGGCGCTTGCCGACCTTCCCGGCGCGATCCTCCAACCGGAATTGCTCAATGAGGCCGGTCAACCCGTCCCCCGCCTCTATGTCGGTATACCAGACAGCTCGCGGGCCTCGCGCGTACTAGCCGCTTTGGATGGTGCGGCGCCTCGGATAGCCGTACATCCAGATAAGCGCAACGGATCGGCATACGGCTTCTGGATCGGGCCGGACCTCCTTCAGGACGGCGAAGCCGCAATTGTGGAAGAGAAGGTACGGGAAGCCGTGCGTGGCAGCAGAGACTGACCGAAGTATCCGAGCACTTATCCGCATCAATCAAACTCAACAGGAGAATCATCGTGAGCAAGAAGGCAATCACCATTTCTAACGCTCCGGCACCGGCTGGACCTTACAACCAGGGAATCGTTGCAAATGGTTTCCTCTATACGGCGGGCTTCGGTCCGCAGAATCCGGCCACAGGCGAGGTGCCCGAAGGTGTTGCGGCGCAGACCCGTCAGGTCCTGCGAAACATCGAAGCAGTCCTCACCGAAGCCGGCGCCACCTTCGCCGACGTAGTCAAGGTCACCACGCACCTGCAGCACCTCAAACGGGACTTCGCAGAGTACAACGAGGCCTACATGGAGTTCTTCCCGACCCCATACCCCGTGCGAACGACCGTTGGGTCGGATCTCTACGACATTCTCGTAGAGATTGATGTCGTTGCCGCGCTTCCCTCCTGATTAGGTCCGGGGCATTGACAGTGAGCGCGAAACCGGCGGCCCGCACCGAGCCCCTACGGATCGGGATTATCGGCGCCGGCACCATGGGCCGCAAACACGCCGGCATCCTCGGTCGAAACGGATCGGCGACGCTCGTCGCTGTCGCCGATCCGGCAACAACTGCCCTTGCGGAGGAATACGGCGTCCCCTGTTTCGCCGAGCACCAGACGCTGCTTAGTTCGGAGAAACTGGATGCGGTGATCATCGCCAATCCGAACGGGTCCCACGTTGCGACGGCGCTGGATTGCCTGAGCGCCGGTGTGCCTGCGCTTCTTGAGAAACCGATTGCAATCTCCTACTCGGAAGCTGCAAAGCTGGTCAAGGCTGCTGACTCCGCAACCACTCCAATTCTGATGGGACACCATCGGCGGCACCATCCGGCGGTTGAAGCTGCACACGGCCTCATCGCCAGAGGAGAGCTTGGTGACATCGTGGCTGTCAGCGGCACCTGGCTCACCAAGAAACCGGACTCCTATTTTGACCAGGCCTGGCGCAGGATGCCCGGTGCCGGCGTCATGCTCATCAACCTGGTTCATGATCTGGACCTCTTCCGTCATCTCTGCGGAGAGATCATCTCTGTGCAGGCAAAGACGAGTAGCGCCGCCCGCAAGCTAGCGGTGGAGGACACCGCTAGCGTCATTGTGGAATTCGAAAGCGGCGCATTGGGCTCATTCATCATCTCCGACTCCGCAGTCGCACCGTGGGGCTGGGATCAGGTGACCGAAGACGATCCGGCCTTCCCCTTCAATCCCTCGCTGTCCTGCTACCGGATAGCCGGCACGCGCGCCGCACTCGAATTCCCTCAATTGGCAAAGTACTACTACCAAGGGATTTCGGACTGGAACCACCCGCTGTGCATGAGTTACCAGGCCACGGGCATGGGAGATTCATACTCTCGACAGCTTGAGCACTTCATCGAGGTGGTCCGCGGCAGTTCCCCTCCAGCCGTAAGCGTCATGGACGGGGCTCAGTCACTCGCGGTTGTGGAAGCGGTCAGAGAAGCGGCACTGACCGGCCGCACGGTTCAGGTTTCTGATATCACCGGCTAGTGCCGATGGGATGACCTTTCGGAGCGTCCGGCACCCGGAAGCAGTCGGGTCACCACACGTGGCCCCGGCGACACCGTGGCGAGCCGCCAGCGCGAGGCAACGGCTTCGGCTCCGGAGCGAGCAGCGACGTCTCATTCTGCCAGGGTCAGAGTACTCGGACGGATAGAAGGATGACGTCGATGGCAACCAGAAGCGTGTGTGCCCGGGTGTTTGCTCAAAAGGTGGGCAAGAATCCGGACCACCGTCCAACCGCGGCGCCGGCCCCGAACAGTGCAATATAGCCAACGTCCTTGGAGCTGACGGCTTCCAGCGTGGGTTCATCCACGCACGCCGCCGGCACGACGAACGACCCTGAGAGCCCCGGCCCAGGGCGGCATCCCGCTGAGCGACTCCCAGATCGGCCAACTCAAGGACATCTGCTCGAAGACCGAGGCGGCGTTCCTCCTCTAGCGGGTAGATGAACCACGTTCCCCAGGTGCTGACGATGAGATGGCGTGTCGCAGCGCAACACGCCGCGGAATGGCTCCGAATGCGGCAGAACCCGGGGGATCCGGCCCGGCGACATAATGACGTACTTCAGCTTGGGCGAGTACTGATTCGCGAACGCAAGACCGGCACACCCGGGCCGTCCAGCGCGTCGAGGTAAGCTGACCGGCCAGCCATCGCCATGACGAGGGCCAGTGTGGACCCGGTGACCAGGCTTCCCGCCCCCTCAGTAAAGGGTCCGTCGTCGGATTTCAACCTCAGGCCCCTGACAAGCGTTCGGCTGTTGACGGCGAAGTTCCGACTCGCGAAGAACGCTGCCACTGGGGTCAGCGCCTCAACGCGAGGTTCCCGGGTGAGCCCGAGCGGCTGGCGGATGTCCTGTGCGTGCACAACCACCTCGCCCAGGAACGCTGCGATGTCAGAAGTCGGTGCGATACGGCTGTCGATGACGGCGCGGAACCGGTTCAGCGTTTCAGTGGGAGTGTCTCCCAGCTGCTCCTCCAGCCGGCGCTGGTTGTGTAGGTGGGGACGGAAGCCGGCACCGATCATGCTGCGTATCCACTGCCACTGCCCAAGGCTTGCTGCTGCCGTCAGGTGAGCGACCACTTGTTCCACATCCCATTCCCCGCACAACGTGAAATGGCACCATTGCTCGCGCGTCAGGCCGGCCAGGTCCTCAGCCAGGGCAACCCGCTCCGCGAGCATCAGCTCCCACAGTGAGTCGATCGACCTCTCGGTCATAGTGTCTCGTTCCTCCGTCCGTACGATCACCCCGATGCTGGGGATGAGGCCCTACTGCCTGACTGTTTTCTGCCAGCCGCTCAGAAGCAACACGGCGCAGGTGAACCATATGGCGCCGGCGGCGCCTAGAGGGGCGGCGATGAAGCCGGCAGCCAGGGGCATCACCACTTGCCCTGCCCTGTTCCCGGTCAGGCGCACTGCAAGGGCAGCACCTCTCCAAGCCGGCGGTACGGACATGGATACCAGCGTCATAGTAAGCGGTTGTCCCAGGCCGAGGCAGAACCCGCCGAGGACGAGCAACGAGGCTGCCAACCAGAACTGATCTATGAACAACGGCGGAAAGATCAGCGCGAGTCCCGAGCCGTACAAGCTGATCAACAGCAGTGCGCGCGAAGACAATAGCGTGGAAAGCCATGGGATCAAGACACGGGAAAGTATTGAAGCCATGGCTCTGATCGCCAGCATCAGACCCACTTCAGCTGGTGAGATACCTGCCCGTTCTCCGACCAGTGGCAGGAAGGCTGTCAGTATGTCGAGCATTGCGAGCAGCGCCAGAGATGCCAGCATGTGGGAGGGCACTCCCCGTACTTTCAAAACGCCGGTTAATGTGGCCGGAGTGACAGATCCGTCCGGATTGAGAAACTTCTGCTCCGTGGGAACTTCCTCCGGTGAACGTTCCTCGGCTGAGCCGCTCTTGCTGCCTGAATTGGTGTACCTGCTGCCCAGGCGACGGCGGAGCAGCATGAGCGGCGCCGCTATTGCTGATAGTGCTGCGCCGACCCAGAGCGCAGCAGCGATGTTTTCTTCGCGGTCCGCCGCGTCGACACCGATCTCGGTCCCTAGCAAAGTACCGCCGATAAGAGGGCCAACAAGTTGTCCTGCAGAGTACGCGGCCGTGAACCATCCGAATCCTGTGTTCAGTCGCCCCGGGGGTGAATAGCGGGCAACAGCTGTTTGTCCCGCGATGGTGAAGACGAGGTGGCCCAGACCAAGCACTGCACTGGCCACGGCTACCAGCGGTATGTTGGACGCCATCGCTAGCCCGGCACCCCCTAGGGCCAGTAGCCAGGCGCCGCTGGCAACGAGCCAGCGAAGGTCCGGAATCCGATCGCTGATGCGGCCGAACCACAACGCCGTAATGAGTGGGACCAGAGCGTACGCGGCTGTCACGAATCCGAGGATCGTCGGGTCTGCGCCCAGTGAGAGCAGTTTGTATGTAGTTACGGGCCGTATGACATTCAGTGCCGTCTGGGTGAAAAGTGCTCCTCCAACCAGTATCCAAAGCCACGTCCAGGACGTTCTGCGCGGGGCTGGTGTCACTTCGGGCCGGTCTGAGGCGCTATGGTTAGGGTTACGCTGCCAATCGCCCTCAGCGCTTCATCCCCTGCGCCCGTCACGTGGCAGAAGGCATGGTTACCGGCTGCCTCAGAATCGCTTCCAGCGATGAGCTCCACGAGGACTTCATGCTCGGCCAGGGTCGTAAGCCGTCGGTGTTCACTATTGTTGGGGAACACGTGGTACCCCTCCATCTGACTTGTTACCTGTTCATTCAGCCGGGCTGCCCAGGAGTTGGCCGCGATTCGCGCCACTTCAGCGTGAAGCATCTTGCCAGGCCTTCCTAATACTAGGAGGCCAGATACCGTCCGGGCCGATGGTTCAGCGCGAGGATGAGATTCAACATGACCACTCCGACGCCGGAGACAAGGGCGGTCATGGGCGGGACCACAAGCATCGATGCCAGCACGACGGC
>NZ_JAPSHV010000100.1 GCF_031179385.1 Arthrobacter sp.
AGCGGGAAGAAGCTCGCGAAGAAGAACACTTTCACGGACTTCGTGGACGCGACCACCCATGTGGCCGAATCCGGCTGGGTCGACCCGGAGCGCATTGCTGCGATCGGCGGATCAGCCGGCGGGTTGCTGATGGGCGCGGTTGCCAACCTTGCCCCCGAGAAGTACCGGGCGATCGTCGCGCAGGTTCCCTTTGTGGATGCTCTGACAACGATTCTGGACCCGGAACTCCCGCTCTCCGCGCTGGAGTGGGAAGAGTGGGGCAATCCCATCACCGACCCGGACGTCTACCGGTACATGAAGGAATACACCCCGTACGAGAACATCCGCCCGACGGCGTATCCCCGCATCGCTGCGGTAACCAGCTTCAATGACACCCGGGTGCTCTACGTTGAACCTGCGAAGTGGGTAGCCCGGCTGCGGGAAGTGACGACGGGCAGTGAGCCGATAGTTCTCAAGACCGAGATGGACGGCGGCCACGGCGGCGCCAGCGGACGCTACGAGCAGTGGAAGGACGTGGCCTGGGACTACGCCTTCGTGGCCGATGCGCTGGGTGCGACCCGCGTTCTTTCGGGGACAGCCAGCGTGATGGGGTAACGCCGTCAGGGCACTACGACGCCGCTTGCCGTCTGGTTCCGCGGCTCGGCTCCGATCTGCGCTACGGTGCCGTCCTCGCTGAGTTCGATCATGTTGGCTGTGCCGAAGATGCCGACTCCTACCGCGATGTTGTGCCCTCGTGCGCGCAGGTCCGCGATGCCTGCAGGTGGGAAGCTGGTTTCCACATGGAGAATGTTGTCGGCCGGGTGCGGGAAGATTGAGGCCGGGAACGCTGTGCTCACGAAACGCGGCTGAGCGACCGCTTCCTGGGGTTCAAGCCCGAAGGCGACCACGCTCATGAATTGCTGGAGCTGTGCCTGCGGCTGCGTGTCGACGCCGGTATTCCCTCCGAGAAGATACGGCCGACCGTTCCGTAGCACCATGTATGGGTTCGATGTGTGCCGTACTGTGGCACCGGGCGCGACGACATTCACGTTGCCGGGATCCACTGACATGAACTTCATGCGTTCGTTGATGTGGATGCCGGTATCTCCCACCACCAGGAACTGGCCTCCGAGGCTGGTCGTCACCGCCGCCGCGTTTCCCTCGCTGTCGGTCACGTGAAAGGTGGTGGTATCGCTCGACTGCCGGTCCAGTCCGGCCTCGATCGGCCACTCGGCGGCGCTACCCATGTCGATGCGGCCGCGCAGCTGATCTGCGTAATCATCCGACAACAGCTCCTCGACGGGCACCGGCGTTCGATCAGGATCGCCGACGTACGCGAACCGGTCAGCGAAGGCGAGCTTCACGGCTTCAATCTGGCGATGGATCACGTCCGGTTCAGCTGGCGACCTGCCGGACCAGTCCTCCGCTTTGAGGATGTTCAACGCCTGAAGCATCGCGATGCCCTGGCTGTTCGGCGGATTCTGCAGAACCCGGATACCGTCGGCCCAGTCGATCGAGATGGGCGCCACCAGCTCGGCCTCGTACCGGGCAAAGTCCTCCAGTGTGAGGTAGCCGCCGAACTGGTCGGAATACTGCACGATCGCCTCTGCGAGCGGACCGCGGTAGAAGTAGTCACGCGCCGCCTGGATGCCCGCCGCGTGACGGGCGGTTGTCTCGCCGGCGGCGGCAGCGCCGTCGTCGTACGCGGTTGCCAGTGCTTCCAGCGTGGCCGCGAGGTCCGGTTGGGTAACTGCCTGCCCGGTAGCGACGAGAGCTCCGTTGCGCAGGTAGAGCTCGCTGAGTTGGGGGCTGTTGCGGATGTCCTGTTCCTGCTGTGTCAGCCAGAAGGTCATCTCCGAGCTGACCGGGTAGCCCGCCCTCGCTATGTCGATTGCGGGCGCCAGAACCTGGCGCAGCGGCAGTTCTCCGTGATCCCGCAGCCAGAGCATCCACCCGTCCCAGGCGCCCGGCAGGATTGCCTGATGCATCCCATACTCGCCTGCCCGGGGCGTGTAGTCCTCGAGCGTCGCCTTGCTCCCCACCGGCCCCACAGCGTTGAGGCTGGTGACGTCCCGGGTGCCGCCGTCGTAGTAGAGCGCCCAGGTGTCGCCGCCGAGCACGCTCGAGTAGTAGGGCTCCACGACGGTGAGGACGGACGCGACAGCGACAGCGGCATCGGCTGCTGATCCCCCAGCCGTGAGGATCGCGGCGCCTGCTTCCGTCGCCTGGAAATTCGAGGAGACCACGGCTTGAACCTGGGGTTGCAGTTCGGGCCCAGCGCTCGTCGGTGACGGCTGTGGGACGGCGGATGTGGATGCCGGCGGTCCCGGTGGTTCTGACTCCGTGGCCGCGGCTACTGGTGAGGGAGTGCGATCCGGACCGGAATCCTGGGCTGTGCACGCGGTGACGGTAGACCCGGCGCAGAGAACGATGGCCAGGAACCGGACAATCGGATGCCGCATGTGCGTACCCCTTTCGCGGAGCGACGCTGTGCGGAAAGAATAGCAGCGGACACCGCCGACGGGCAGCCCCTTCAATCGCTCGTTGTGTGCTTCATATTCCCCGGAAGGATCCACATCTTCTTGACAGTCAGGGGCGTTCCGGTATTACCTAATGAACGATCGGTAAATAATTCTGAGAGGCCTCCATGAGGGACACTGACGTCCGCCCTGTTCATCCCATGCTGGAGAAGGACTATGCCTCCCAGTGGCTCGGCGTCGAGGTGCTGCACTTAGGCGACGGGCATGCCACGGCCACCATGCGGGTACGCGAGGAAATGCTCAACGGCTTCGGCATTGCCCACGGCGGAATGATCTTCGCCTTCGCCGACACAGTGTTCGCACTGGCCTGCAACCCTGTCAGCGAAACGGAAACGATAACGGTTGCATCCGGCGTCGACATCAATTTCCTGTCCTCAGCGCTGCCCGGCGAGATCCTGACCGCCGTCGCCACTCGAACCAGCGCAACCGGGCGCAGCGGCATCTACGACATCACGATCACCGCGGGCCAGGACGGCGGCGCGCCTGATGCGGAGCGCACTGTCGCCCTCTTCCGTGGACGCTCGCGAACCGTCCCGAACCGCCGGAACCGAAACCTGACACCAACGGGAAGCCTGCCCGACTCTTCCGAATCGAGGAACGCATGACCACCACCGCCATCAAGGCGACCGCTGCCGACCCCGCCACCCTCGATCCTGAGGAGAGCTACGACCGGGGCCGGATCGAGGAACTGCAGCTTGAACGCCTGCAATGGACGGTGAAGTATGCCTACGAGAACGTGGACCTGTACCGCCGCAAGTTCGACGACGCCGGCGTCCACCCCGGTGACCTTCGGGAACTTTCGGACCTGGCGAAGTTTCCCTACACCACCAAGGAAGACCTGCGCCTGACCTACCCCTTCGGAATGTTCGCCGTCCCGCAGGAGCGCGTTGCGCGAATTCACGCCTCATCCGGCACCACCGGACGTCCCACCGTCGTCGGCTACACCTCCGGCGACCTCGACCGTTGGGCGACGCTTGTTGCGCGCTGCCTCCGCGCGAGCGGGGTCAAGAAGGGCGACAAGGTCCACAACGCGTACGGATACGGGCTCTTCACGGGCGGACTCGGTGCACACTTCGGAGCCGAGAAGCTCGGCTGCACGGTGATCCCCATCTCCGGCGGCCAGACCGAACGCCAGGTGCAGCTCATTCAGGATTTCCAGCCTGACGCAATCCTCAGCACCCCGACGTACCTCCTCACCATCCTCGACGCGATGGTGGCGGCCGGAATCGATCCGCAGAGCACGTCCCTCAGGACGGCGGTTCTGGGCGCTGAGCCCTGGACGAACCAGATGCGCCAGGAGCTTGAGCATCGCATGGGCTTTGATGCCTGCGACATCTACGGACTATCCGAGGTGATGGGTCCTGGTGTGGCAGGTGAGTGCGTTGAGACCAAAGACGGTTCGCACATCTGGGAGGACCATTTCCGTCCCGAGATCATCGACCCCTTCACCGATGCAGTCCTGGACGACGGCCAGCCTGGGGAGCTTGTCTTTACTTCCCTCACCAAGGAAGCGCTTCCGATCATCCGTTACCGTACGCACGATCTGACCCGACTGCTCCCCGGCACCGCCCGACCGGGTATGCGCCGCATGGACCGCATCACGGGACGGAGCGACGACATGATCATCCTGCGCGGCGTCAACCTCTTCCCGACCCAGATCGAGGAGATCGCGCTACGTATCCCCGCGCTCAGCCCGCACTTCCAGTTGGAGCTCACACGCCCGGAAGGTCAGCGCATGGACCAGCTGACCGTCAGGATCGAACCGCGGGAAGGCGTCAGCGCCGATGAAGCCGCCGCGGCGGCGTCGGAACTGAGCCAGCAGATCAAGATCCACATCGGGTCCAGCTGCGCGGTGTCCGTCGTCGAAAGCGGGTCGCTGGCGCGCTCGAGCGGGAAGCTGCGGCGCATCTACGACCTGCGCCCGAAAGCCTGACCCCCAGTGTTCACGGTGGCGCTGTCTGACCGAACGTTCGTGCGAAAATAGCCGGTATGCCCAGTTCACAGGCCGCTACCCGACGCGGACGACCCGGATACGACCAGCAGACCGTGCTCAACATCGCCGTTGATGTCTTCAACCGGCACGGTTATGAGGCGACCTCAATGGGAGTCCTCGCCGACAACCTGGGCATCAGCAAGTCAGCGATCTACCACCACGTGCCATCGAAGGGTGACCTGCTGCGGCTTGCCCTCGACCACGCCCTCGGCGGGCTCGAGGACGTACTGACTCATGCGGAGGCGACGTCCGGCAAAGCGGACCAACGGCTCGAGTACGTCTTGCGCGGTACGATCAACGTCCTGGCCGAGCGGCTTCCCTTCGTGACTCTCCTGCTGCGGTTGCGCGGCAATACGGAGGTTGAGCGCGAAGCCCTTGAGCGCCGTCGTGCGTTTGACCACCAGGTTGCAGCGCTGGTTGAGGCTGCCCGGTCCGAGGGGTCCATCCGCAAGGACATAGACCCACGGACCACGACGAGGCTACTGTTCGGCACGATCAACTCCGTTGTCGAATGGTACAAGCCAGGGGGTCCGCTGACCCCGGAGAAGCTCGCAGACGACGTCATCGCGATGGCGTTTGAGGGTTTACACCACGTCTGACTATCCCCGGGGAAGCGGCGCGCTTGACTGATGCGCATCCTGAGCGGACGCTGATGCTATGTCCGTCAAGCTCTCCGACACCATGCTGGGTATACTCTCCGACCTTCGGTATGAGCCCACGTCGAAACGGGTTCGGGGTGACCTCGGTGAGACCACGGTCATCGATACCCGACGGGCTTTGCTTGTCTGGGAACCGAAACGGGTGACGCCGATCTTCGCGGTGCCCGAGGAGGATCTCCGGGCGGAGCTGTCTGCCGCCATGTCAGGGCACGAGGCGGGCGAAGAATATCCGGTAGCGATCATGCTCGAGGGTCCGCCGGTCCTCGACCCGCGGACGCCCTTCAGCCGGCACACCACCACGGGGACTCCCCTCACCATCACCGCAGCCGGCGCCGTCCTGCCGGGCGCGGCATTCCGCCCGGATGACCCTGCGCTGGCTGGATATGTGCTGCTCGACTTCGATTCCCTGAGCTGGCGCGAGGACGACGAATCGATCATCGGGCATCCGCGTGACCCGTTCCACCGCATCGATATCCGCGACTCCGCTGACCGCATCACCGTACAGATGGACGGCATCACACTCGCGGATACGTCCCGCGCCGCCGTCCTGTATGAAACGCTCCTTCCCCCGCGGCTCTACATCCCGCCCGAGGACGTGAGGTTTGATGCGCTGGAGCCAAGTGCAACCACGACTGTCTGCCCTTATAAGGGCCAGGCAAACTACTTCTCCTACCCAGGCTCGCCGAAGGGGAAGGACGTCGCATGGCAGTATGATTCCCGCTTCCCCGACGCAACGCAGATCCATGGCCTGGTGTGTTTCTTCAACGAGCGCGTCGATGTTCTTGTCAACGGCGAGCCCCAGCCGAAGCCCGTCACCCCCTGGTCCTGACCTCCCCGGTCCCGTCAAAGGCGCCTCGTCAGCGGGATTGTTCGGACTATCCCGCTCAACATCTTCCGTGGACGGGATCTCCCGTTGAGACAGATGTCCACATAGGGCCATCTCCCCCACCACGGTTGGGCACTCGCACCGAGCATGGATGGCATGGACATCGTGCGTGAGGTTGCAGGAAAAGGTGGCGTGGCCCGTCGACGAGAACTCGAGAAAGCGGGATTCAGCGGTCACGAGATCCTCAAAGCCGTCCAGGATGGACGGCTGAGCCGTCCGATTCGCGGAGTGTACGTGACGCCCGATGCAGACCCTGCACTCTTGGCCGCTGCGTGCGTCAAAGCCGAACTTGCATGTGTGAATGCCGCTGAGAGACTGGGCCTCTGGATCCTCACAAAGCCTCGCTTTATCCACGTCTGCGTTGATCATGGACGTCCCCTCGAGGGAAACTTCCGGGTACACCGCTCGGCGAAGCAGCTGACGCCGCTGGACATTTGCCTGCAATGCATGCGATGTCTTCCGGAGCTTGAGGCATTGTGCGTGGTGGAGTCTGCCGTAGTGAAGCGGCTTGTCACGCTCCAACAGTTGCGCAGCCGTACGGGTGGCGCACGGGATCGTAAACTTCGACGCATCGTGGGGATGATCGACCCGCACTCGCAATCGATCCTGGAGACAGCTGCGCGATACCGCCTGAAGGCCGGTGGGTTTTCGGTACAGACGCAGGTCTACGTGAAAGGCGTTGGGCGTCTCGACTTATTCGTGGAGGGCATCCTAGGCATTGAAGCCGACGGCAGAGAACACCACACCAATGCGAAGGAGTTCGAGGAGGACAGGCGTCGCGGGAACGTTCTAATGCTCAATGGGACGCCCATGCTGCGGGCGACCTACGAATTGATCGTCAACCGACCGGAGGAGTTCATTGAACTGGTTCGACGAGGGATTGCGAAGTACCGTCCCACCAAAGTTGCAGGTTGACTGGGATTGTCCGGACTATCCCACCGAACGCTCATGTTCGATGGGACTGTCCGGACAGGAACGCCGGCCTACTTCTCGACGAGGGTCAGGACGTCGTACGTCGCGACAATCTCGTCGTTCTGGTTCGTCAGCACCGCGTCCCAGGCCACCTCGCCGTACTCCTCGTCCTCGCGCGGCGTGATGCGCTTCGCCGTCAGGGTCACGCGGATCGAGTCACCGGCGGCGACGGGCGTGATGAACCGCAGGTTCTCCAGCCCGTAGTTGGCGAGGACCGGACCCGGCGCAGGTTCCACGAACAGGCCTGCACCCCACGAAAGCAACAGGTACCCGTGCGCCACAATCCCCGGGAAGAACGGGTTCGCGGCAGCGGCTTCTTCGTTGGTGTGGGCGTAGAACTTGTCCCCGGTCGTGTTCGCGAACGCGGTGATGTCCTCCAGGGTTACCTGGCGGAGGTCAGAGCGCACTGCGTCGCCGATGCGTAACGTTGCCAGGTTCTTCCGGAACGGATGCTCCTCGTCGAAGTTCCGGTCAGCTCCGGTGTGCCAGACACCGGTGATGGCGGTCAGCATGTTCGGTGAACCCTGCAGGGCTGTGCGCTGCATATGGTGCAGCACGGACCGGATGCCTCCGAGCTCCTCACCGCCGCCGGCGCGTCCCGGCCCGCCATGGACGAGATGAGGCACGGGCGACCCATGCCCTGTCGAGGACCGTGCATCCTCGCGATTGAGCAGCAGCACCCGGCCATGGTGGGCAGCAATGCCCGTCACCAGCTCGCGGGCAATATCCGGGTCGTTGGTGCACACGGTCGCCACCAGCGAGCCCTCGCCCATGGCCGCCAGACGGACCGCGTGCGCGACGTCGTCGTACCCGACGACCGAGGCTACAGGGCCGAAAGCCTCCACCGTATGGAGCTCGACGGCGTCGGCGTTCTGCCAGGTGAGGAGGACTGGAGCCATGAATGCGCCGTCCTCAGCGACATCCACGGTGCCGTCGGCGTGGGTCACGCGCGGGGAATCGAGGGTGCCATACGCAAGCTCTCCGCCCGCAGCCAGCATGGACTCGACAGCGGCCCGTACGCTGCGCAGCTGCTCCACAGAGGCGAGCGCCCCCATGGTTACACCTTCGGCGCGCGGGTCACCGAGCGTGACGCGCTGTTCGATGCGTTCGCGGGCGGCAGCAACGACGTCGTTCACCAGCGCCTTCGGAACGAGCGTCCGGCGGATACTGGTGCACTTCTGGCCGGCCTTGACGGTCATTTCCGTGACAAGGGACTTGATGAAGGCGTCGAATTCGGGGGTGCCCGGTACGGCATCCTCGCCAAGGATTGCCGCGTTGAGGGAGTCCGTCTCGGAGGAGAAGCGCACACCGCCGGTGGTGACGTTCTCATGTGACTTCAGCCGGTTCGCCGTCGACGCTGAGCCCGTGAACAACACGAGATCCCGGTAGTCGAGGTGGTCCAGGATGTCGCGGGCAGGACCGGAAATGAGCTGCAGCGATCCCAGCGGAAGGAGGTTCGACTCAATGATGAGCTTGACGACGGCGGCCGTCAGATACCCCGTCGGAGTTGCAGGCTTCACGATCGTGGGCACGCCGGCCAGGAAGGCGGGCGCGAGCTTCTCCAGCATCCCCCAGACCGGGAAGTTGAAGGCGTTGATCTGGACGGCGGCTCCGGGAATACGTGTGTAGATGTGCTCTCCGATGAAGGACCCGTCCTTCGACAGCACCTCCACCGGCCCGTCGATGACCACCTGCGCGTTGGGCAGTTCCCGCCGCCCCTTCGATCCAAAGGTGAAGAGCACGCCGATACCGCCGTCGATATCCACCATGGAGTCGATCTTGGTGGCACCGGTGCGCGCGGACAGCTCATACAGGTGCTCCCGCTGCCCGTTCAGGAACTGCGCGAGGGCCTTGAGCTTGAGGGCGCGCTGGTGGAACGTGAGCTTCCCGAGCTCCTCCTGGCCCGTTGTGCGCGCATAGTCGACGACGTCGGCCGTGTTGAGCCCACTGGTGCTGACCAGGGCGAGCATCTCGCCGGTACTGGCGTCACGCACCTCGCTGGCGTTGTCCTCGGAGAGGGTGTGCTGGTCGGGGGTCCACCAGGCGTCGCGGATGAAGCTGGGGACGATGTCCACGCTGAGGGCGGTCGAAGTCATCGTTGACCTTTCGCGTTCGGGAGCTCAAGAAACATTACTGAACGGACGTTCGGTAATATGTCCAGAGTACATGAACGCCCGATCCCGCCACACCCCACAAGGAGCCCAAAGTGACCGTCGAACCCTGGCAGATTACCCTCGGCGAACTCGACGAGAAGATGGGCGTGAAGATCCTCGAGCAGTCGGTCGAGCGGGTCGTCGCGACCATGCCGGTGGAGGGCAACCGCCAGTCCTTCGGCCTGCTGCACGGCGGCGCGTCACTGGCTGTCGGAGAGGCCGTCGGCTCCTGGGCGGCCGTCATCCACGCGAGCACCCTCGGCAAGACTGCTGTGGGCGTCGACGTCTCCGCCACGCACCACAAGTCCGCCCGCAACGGCACCATCACCATCACCGCCACGCCGATTCACCTGGGGCGCACCCTCACCACCCATGAGGTGCTGATCACCAACGACGACGGCGGCCGCCTCTGCACCCTGCGCATCACCAACCTGCTGCTGGAGAAAAAGCCGGAGAACTAGGTCCTACGAGGACAGCCGCGCCCGGACCGCCTCTAACTCCTCCGCCGAAAGCCCCGCGCCCCGGAGATACGACTCCGCGTCAAACCCCTCGAGCAGATCGAGCAGGTGGGCTCTGGCGCGTGAAATCCACTCCTGCAACTGCTCCGGTGACTTCGGCTGCTCTCGCGGACGCTCCTGCGAACGGTGGTGTTCATTGATTCCCTGCACGGCGAGCGCATAGTCATCCGCTATGTCCTTCTGCGGTACGCCCATGAGCGCAAGCAGCACCGCGGTCACCATGCCGGTGCGGTCGCGCCCCGCCGCACAGTGCACGACGACGGCGCCCTCCGC
>NZ_JAPSHV010000101.1 GCF_031179385.1 Arthrobacter sp.
TCAGACAGCGCGGTCATGATCCGGATGCCTTCCCTGGTGCCTCAATGTGCACCACCTTGACGGTGCAGAACTCGTCCAGCAGTTCGGGTCCGTAGCCGAAGCCCTCACCGCTTTCACCGCGGGGCTGCGCTGAACCGCCGGGAGCACCGCCGAAGACGGCGTTGACTTTGACCGTTCCTACCGCGAACGTCGCGACTGCTTTCTGCGCGTTGGCGATGCGCCCGGTCAGGACGTTGGCTGCCAGCCCATACCGCCCGGCTGCCGCGAGTTTGAGCCCCTCGTCGAAGGTGCCCACGCGTGTTACCGGGGCGACGGGACCGAAGGTCTCCTCAGCCATGACGTCCATCTGCTCCGTGCAGTTGAGCAGGACGGTTGCCGGGTAGTGCGCTCCCGGTCCTTCCGGGATTTCACCGCCTTCGAGCACTTCGGCGCCCATCTTACGAGCGGCCTGTACCTGGCTGTCCACCGCTTCCCGCATGCGGCGGTCGACGAGCGGCGCAAGGACGCCGGGCTCGTTCCGACGGCGTGCTTCGGCGGCGAGGGCGGCGCAGAACTCATCGGCGATGGCGTCGTGGACGTAGATGCGCTCGACGGCGGTGCAGATCTGTCCGCTGTTACTGAACGCCCCGATAGCGGCTTGTTCGGCTGCCCAGGCGGGGTCGACGTCGTCGTCAATCAGGAGCGGGTCGTTACCGCCGTTCTCACGGATCACGTGGGCCCCGGTGAGCACCGCAGCGCGGGCGATCCGGGCACCGGTGGCGCTCGATCCCACATGTGCGTAGACGTCGATGCCGTCCTCGGCGGTGAGCATAGCTCCGACGTCGGGTCCGCCGGAAAGAGTGGTCAGCACTCCTGCAGGAAAGCAGGGCGAGAGCAGTTCCCCCAGCCGCTGACCGACGTGGGGACAGCGCTCACTCGGCTTGTGCACAACCGTGTTGCCGGTCGCCAATGCGGCGCCGATCAAACCGGCGGCGACGGCTACCGGGTCATTCCAAGGCGTCAGGAGCGCAGCGACTCCACGCGGCACGGTCACCGTGTAGTCGGAAGCCAGAGCTGAACCGCGGAGGCTGTGGCCGCGGTGCAGCGGGCCCAGCTCGGCATACTGCTCGAGCGTTGCGGCTCCGGCCTCAATCCCGGCGAGCGCCTCATCCCGGGGGCGGCCGGTCTCACGGCTGTTCAGGTCTGCGAGGTGATCGGCGCCGTCGCGCAGGGCACCGGCGGCCGACCTCAGCATCCCCGCCCGCTCGGCGGGCGCGACTGCAGCCCATTCGGGTTGAACCGCTCTGGCCAACTGGACGGCGAGCGCCACCTGTTCCCTGCCCGCGGACTCAACCGTTCCCACTTCACTGCCATCCCGGGGGTCATGGATGGTCAGGGTTGCGCCCTGCTCGGCAGCGCTTCCACGGGTCATCGTTTGGGGCTCGCTCGTCATTGCGCTCCTTCTGTCTCGCAGCTGTTGCTTCGTGCCAGAGGAGTACCCATTACGACGGCGTTTGACACAGTTGTCTGGTGTCGTTTTAGAAAGCTTCCCCACCGGCGGTAACCGGCTCGGTCCGGAGGGACCCGGGATCGGGGGCTGGGCGAACCTCCACCCTTCCATCGAGAGTGCGCACTTCGAAGGCGCGCTGGGGCCGCGTGGCGGGACCGCGGGCGATTTGTCCGTCGGTCAGGCGGAAACGGCTGCCGTGCCAGGGGCACTCTACGCAGCCATCCTCAATGGTCCCTTCGTGCAGGGGCCCTCCGCGGTGGGTGCAGCGATCCGACATTGCACGCAATTCACCGGCATGGCGGACCAGTAGCACTGCCACTCCCCCGGCGTCGACGCGCATGGGCTTGTCAGTGACGTCGTCCACGGCCGCCACATCGGTCCAGTTCGATGGCGCCACCTCAAAGGCGGTGGTGTCGGTTCCCACGCCCCGGGCGTAGGCGAGGTGTCCGCCCAGCCAACCGGACACCGACACCAGTCCCATCCCAAGGGCTGCGGTGAGAACGCCCAACCCGCGGGCATGCGTTTGACGCGCAACAGCACTTGCGGTGAAGAGGCCGAGGGCCGTGACGTTGAGACCCGCATGAACGAGCCCGACCCGGCGTTCTGCGCCCTGGGTGTCAGCCCAGTCGCTGAGGCCGGTCAGTGCGGTCGGCAGCGCGGCGAGATTCCCGATGACGATCAGCCGGCGTGCAGCGACCGCGGTTCCCTCATCCTTCGAGCCAACGAGGTCGAGGAAGAACGCGGACGCCCACGAGCCCAGGGGAAGGAGGATGAGGATCGGGTGGGCCGGGTGTCCGGTTCCCGTCCCGCTCAGCACGTCCTTGATAAGCCCGGGCTTCAAGTATTTGCCCACAATGTCGGCCACTGCATTGGCCGGTGCATCGAGCACCTCCGCCCGTTCTACACGGCCTATGACGTTCTCGAGCGCAGCATTGATGGTGGCCATGTCCATGACTACCACTCCTTCCGGACGGCGGGTCAGCAGATGACTTCGACGCTAGCCCAGGCGGCCCGGAAGGGGAAGGGAGCGCTGTCTCCGGGGGCAGCAGCTTTACAGGCTAGCTACTTAGACAGACAATATAGTCATGAACGTTCCGAGCGTTGATTCCCAAACTCAGGAAAGCGTGGACTGGCCAAGCGACTGGCTGCGGGCCACCCTGGGCCTCCTTGCCCTCCGGGCGCTCGCCGCCGGGCCCTCGTATGGCTACGCCATCATCAGCGATCTTGAGCGTAATGGGTTCGGCACCATCAAAGGCGGAACTTTGTATCCCCTTCTCACCCGGTACGAATCTGCCGGCTTACTCACCACGGAATGGCGTGCCGGCGACGCCGGCCCCGGCCGCAAATACTTCGCACTGACGGAGCGGGGGCGCGCGGAACTCGCTCGTCTGAGTGCCGACTGGCTCCGTTTCACCGAGACCAGTACCCGCTACCTCGACCACCAGCGCCTCACAAAGGAGACCCCCGCATGATGCAGCGCACCAGCGACAAGAAATGGTTCGACGAGCTCGTCATGGAGCTTCGTATGCGCCAAGTGCATGGGAGTGCCATCGGTGACACCATTGCGAGCGCCCGCGAGCTCCTCAGTGACACTGGGCAAGACGCCGAAGAAGCGTTCGGTTCAGCCCGGGATTACGCTGCCGCGCTCGACCTCCCGTCTGCGCCGAGGAATGACTGGATCAAGAAGGCACTCTGGCCATCGCTACTAGCGCTCCTGGCCTTTCTTGTCTTCAACCTGGCGGTGGTTTCCTGGACTCGATCCGAAGTGCTGCTTGTCTCACCTGCACAGCTGGCACTCCTCGCCACGCCGGTCCTGCTCATAGCATTGCTGCCGCTCTACCTTGAAGCTGTTATCCGACGCATCTGGGTCTGCGTGGGGATCAGCGCGATCTGCGCACTGGCCGGCCTGTTCTCTGCGTTTGCAGCTCCGACAGACCGGGTGGACGCATGGCTGGCGCTTCAACCGCTGCCCTGGCTTATCGGCAGCACCCTTGCCATGGTGGCACTTTCGATCCTGAACACCATCAGGTCATCCCGCTCAAGGGACGACGAGCGGATCACCGATCCACTCTCCACAGCGGGGAAAGGCAACGGACCAGGCGCCCAAGTGATGATTCACGTCACGAACTGGTTGTTCCCTCTACTCGCAGCCGCCACGCTTGGCCTTGCGTTGGTCCTCCGCTGAGCCTACGAATCGGTAGTACTGGGAATCGGTAGTACTTGCGGAGCAGATCGGCCGTAATCGGCGGTACAGTGCCGGGTATGAGTGAGGTCGGATCGGATTGGCGTTTCCTCGACGGAATCGCAATGGCGTGGTTCGATGCACGTTCGCTGACCGAGGGCGCTGCGCTGGCAGGGCGGATTCTCGAGGTGTCGCCTGACATTTCGGTCGACTTACGCCCGACAGGTGTGCGCGTGCGGCTTTCAACGAGCGGGGACGCCGAGGCGGTATCGGCAGCCGCAGGAGAGCTCGGGCTTGCCGCGAACCCCGCCGGCCTGCAGCAGGTCAGTGTCGTATTCGCATCCGCGAACCCCTCTGCCCTGAGCCGGTTCTGGCAGGGCGTGCTCGACTATGCGCCTGCCGAGGGCGGCGCATTGGCGGATCCTCTCTGGCGCGACCCCGGCCTGCGGATCCGGCAGTCGACCGAGCTGCGGCCCCTGCGCAATCGCATCCATGTCGACGTGGTGCGTCCGGCCAGGGCAGTGCAGCAAGCGAATCTTGGTGAGGCGTCGGGACCGTTCGGAGTCCGCCACAGCGACCCCGACGGCAACGAGGTTGACCTTGTACCGGGCGCGGAGCTCGACGAGGAAACGGAGACAGCTGATTGGCAGGCGGTATTCAGCGCGATGGCGTGCTACCGCGTCACCTCGCCCGCACAGCAGCATGCCCTGGCCACCGCAGCCTCGGCGTTAGCCGACGGCACGGGCTTCCCACTGTTGGTCGACCTGCGGCCAGGGCTGGTCATCCTCGACAGCGGTAAGGATCAATGGGAAGACGACGCCCACGGGCTCGGCCTCAACTTCACCGATCTCGCCGCGGATCTTCAGACGGCTGCACGCGAACTCGGGGCCTCAGCGGATCCCGGGCTGCCGCGCTTCACTCAGCTCTTTCTGGACGCAGCCGATGTCGGGGCGGTCCGCGCGTTCTGGGCCGCTGCACTCGGATACACCCCCGATACACGGGTCGGGGTCAGCGACATCTACGATCCGCGTCGACTGAATCCGGTGATGGTCTTCCAGGAGCTGGACGCTTCTGAGACGGACCGGCGTCGGCAGCGCAACCGTATCCACTTCGAGCTCGCTGTGCCGGCGGACCTCGCGCAACAGCGCATCGCTGAGGCCGTTTCAGCCGGTGGCCGCGTCCGTGGCGAGTCGGAGGATCGATGGCGGGTCGCCGACCCTGAAGGCAACGAGATTGTGATCGTCAGTGGCGTGTGAGTTTGTGGCCTGCGTGCGGCGACTTGGTGGACCCAGGACCCCTAAACTTTGCCCATGACAGCTGATGAAGAGAAGGACCCGCCCGTACCGTCTTACCTTGAGGGGGTCTCACTGAAGAGGATCCATGACGGCCAGATAGCCAACCAGCACGAAGACGACGACGAATCCTCACCGGAGGAATGAACTAGTCACCCTGGTGAGTCTCCCTTTGCTTACCTTCTGATCCGCCGTGGCATGGTTCTGGCGATGTAGGAGGCCGCGCCTCCGGCCACGATGATCGACACGGCTACCGCGCCCAGCATGCCGTAGAGGCCAAGAAGCGCAATCATCGGATCCGTCGAACGTTGAAGAAAGGCGAGTCCACCGGACAGCCCGATGACCCAGAACACAACGCAGGCCAGCAGGGCCGCCCCCGCTGCGATAACCGGCGGCTGGCGCCGGTACGATTTCCACGCGCTCATATTCCTATAGTGCGACTGCGACACGGCTTGCTGCGCGATTTTCGACTCCGTGTCGGTCACATCAAGGGCCCCTGCGGCGCTCCTCCCTGACCAGCGAAAGGGCGCCCTGTGCCCTATATCGCCCGCATCTCCATAGGATGTGAGCATCCTTCCTTCTCTACGGGCTGTGACCGTGTGCTTGATTGCGGATGGGAGACCCGGCGCCTTGTTGGAGGTGGCCATGATTGCGACGGAGGTAGCAGTGAACGAGCAGGCGACGAAGCAAGTAAACGCGACGGCGAATATGTGGCCCGAGCTAAGGGTTGACGACTGGCAGGACACGCAAGCCACCCTGCACATGTGGTTCCAGGTGGTGGGTAAGGTCCGGATGGCGCACGCGCCTCTGATCAATCACTGGTGGCAGATCCCCTTTTATGTAACACCACGCGGTTTGGGTACGTCCTCAATCCCATACGGTAACGGGGTCTTCGACATGGAGTTCGACGTCGTTAACCACCGCCTTCAGGTGCGCAGCAGTGCTGGTGGGGAACGGAGCGTCGCACTTGAGCCGCAGTCTGTGGCCCAATTCCACGCCCGGACGATGGAGGCGCTGGCCGAACTTGGGATCGAAGCACCAATCCGGCCGGTGCCAACCGAGGTGGACCCTGCTGTTCCCTTCGCGGAAGACCATCATCACGCGTCCTACGATGCGGCTTCGGTCACTGCCTTCTGGCGGCAGCTGCTCCAGGCCGATCGTGTCATCACCCGCTTCCGCTCAGAGTTCCTCGGCAAGGTGAGCCCTGTCCACTTCTTTTGGGGAGCCATGGATCTGGCTTGCACGCGCTTCTCGGGGCGCACCGCCCCGACTCATCCCGGAGGCGCACCAAACTGTGCCGACTGGGTCATGGAGGAGGGTTACTCCCATGAACTCTCCAGCTGTGGGTTTTGGCCCGGCGGCGGCGAGGAGGGCGCTTTCTACTCCTACGCCTATCCGGAACCCGAGGGTTACCGCGACGTACTGATCGACGTCGAGGGCGCGTACTACAGCGCAGAATTCCGGCAGTTCCTGTTGCCGTATGAGGCCGTTCGAACTGCTGAGGATCCGGACGCCGCACTGCTCCAGTTCCTACGGGCCACCTACCAGGCAGCGGCAGACCTGGGCGACTGGGACAGCGGCCTGTTGGTCGACCCGCAGAGGCTGGAAAAGTATGCGCGCCCTGGCCGGTAGTGACGCATGCGCAACCTGACTTTCGCCATGAACGCGAGCCTGGACGGCTATATTGCCGCGCCTGGGAACGACCTCGGCTGGAGCGTAACGAGCGAGGAGCTGTTCCAATGGTGGTCAGACCGGGTGGCTGCAACGGGCCTTGCGTTGTACGGGCGCAAACTATGGGAAATGATGAGCTCCGATTGGCCGACCGCCGACCAGCAGCCCGACGCCACCCCTGCCCGGATCAAGTTCGCCCAGCGCTGGCGCGACATGCCGAAGGTGGTGTTCTCCTCCACAACCAGCACGGTCGACTGGAACGCCCGACTTGCCACCGGTGACGCGGTTGCCGAGATCACCCGGCTGAAAGCCGACGACGGCGGCCCTATGGACATCGGCGGTGCCACGCTCGCCGCGGCGGCGATGCGGGCGGGGCTGATCGACGAGTACGTGATTGTTTCCCATCCGGTCCTGGTGGGCGGTGGCACCCCGTTCTTCACAGCCCTCGACAACTGGGTGAACCTAAAGCTCGTGGAAACCCGGACGTTCCCCCACGGCGTGCTCCTGAGCAGGTACCTGACCAGGCGCTAGGCGGCCTACCAGGCATCAATTGATAGTCCACCCAGCGAACTCACGGTGTCTGGATCACCCCTGACATCGGGTGTTCCAAGAGCACCGGGTGTAGGTGCTCAGTCTCAATGGCGATACGGGCTTGCGCGGCCGCCGCCTCGAGAGCTTGAGCCACCGCTGCACCGCGGACGGTGGCAGCGAGGAAACCGGCCATGAAAGCATCTCCTGCACCGTTCGTATCGACGACGTCGGCCGGAAGCGCGGATATCTCATGCCTGGCGCCATTCGCCTCCAAGGCGATCGCACCATCCGCTCCCCGTGTGCACACCGCCAAGCGAGGACCCCGTTCGATGCAGGAGCGCATCAGCTCCCATGGATTGTCGGTTCGATCATCGTTCATGAACAGCACATCGGAGGCACGCACGAATGGCTCATGGAAAGCAGACGAGCCGTCGTAATCATGCAGATCCACCCACAGCGGTGTTTGTCCGACAACCCCGCTTTCCAGCAGTAGAACGCCGAGTTCGCTCAGGTCAATCACAGCAACATCAGCTGCGGCGACCGTGGCTCCAGTGGATTGAAGCGTACTCGGAGATGGCGTGGACGGGACCGAAACATAGAGCGAAACCCGCCCGCCGTGATCATCCATGAGGTTGACGTGGCGCTCAGTGCGATCGGACGCTATCGGCTGCACCGTGACGCCGGCCGCGGTGAGCAGATCACAGACAAGCTCGCCGTCGTCGTCCGCGGCAAGAGGTGAGCACAGACGTACGTCAATGCCGAGACCCGCCAGGTGCAGGGCTTTCCCCGCAGAGGTTCCGCCGACCGTGTGCCAGGAACGCCGTGCGAACTGCATGTGGGGAACAGGCTCCGGAAGGCGGTCGAGGAGTATCAGGTGGTTCCATGAAGCAGGGCCACAGACGGCAACTACCGGATCACTACTCATGCCTCTATCCAAGCACGGCGGTTCCTTGAGCCCGCGCTGAGGCAGCAACCGCGGACCTCCGTCGACCACGTGAACCTAAAGTCTTGCCGAGTTTTCCCTCAAGTTGAGCTGAATGGCCGATTCCGGGTGCCAAGATCAGCTCAGCGCCCTACGGTGGGTGCTTCGATTTTGGGGGAACACCATGCGAATGAAATCTGCGCTCGTTGCTGCGCTCACGGCAGGGCTGCTGCTCACCGGCCTCTCCGCTCCGGCCCAGGCCGCGACGACCTATACAACCGATCTAAGGACCGCCGTCCGTGCCCTCCCCGTTGCCGTGGAGAATAACGTTGGGTACGACCGGAACCGCTACTTCGGGCAGTGGATTGACCAGAATAAGGATTGCCAGAACACCCGTCACGAGGTCCTTATATCGGAGAGCAAGGTTGCCCCGAAATACACAACCGTCAAGCCTTGCACTGTTGCAACCGGCAAATGGGTGACCACGTTCGATAACAAGACTCATACGTCGGCCGGCACCGTCCAGATCGACCACATGGTGCCCGTCCACGAGGCCTGGGGTTCGGGAGCCCGGAGCTGGACCCAGGCACGAAGGGTGGCGTTCTACAACGACCTTGGGTACGCCGGATCACTGAACGCCCAGACCAGTAGCCTGAACGCCTCCAAGCAGGCGTCAGGGCCTGAGCAGTGGATGCCTCCGGCGAACCAATGCGCCTACATCGCTCAGTGGACAGTTGTGAAAGCTCGGTGGGGAATGACAGTCGATAAGGCCGAGAAGGCCGCCCTGATCAAGTGGGCCGATAAGTGCGCCAAGGTGACATTGAGCATCACCAAGGCGTGAACGATCGTCCTCGCCAGACCCTCCGATTAGGGGAACACATGGCTGGTTGCCGGCCAGTGCCATGGCCATACCGGGCATTATTTCTACCCGGAGGACGCCGACGCTCAATGGCAGCTTCACCTTCGGGTTCACAGAACACCTCAGCAACATCATTAACGAGTATCGAAGACATGGTTTCTACACGGGTCATCGACGACTTCGGTGCCGGCCATGCGGGACTGGGGCTTCTGGTTGAGTTTCAACCAGACCTCATCAAGATTGATATGAAGCTCGTTCGAGGGATTGATAGCAGCCCTGCTCGACAGGCGGTCGTAACCGGCGTCGTCGGTATCGCTGACAAGCTCGGCATCACGGTTCTCGCGGAGGGCATCGAAACCGAAGCCGAGTTCCTGTTCCTGCAGGCTGGCGGCATCCGCTTGTTCCTGGGTATTGGTTTGCCAAGCCCGCTTTCGAGGAACTTCCGCGCACGAACGGACAGGGCTACTCGATGGCACTCTCGCCGTCCCAGGCCTCCTCATAAAACCGCGGGGAAGCCGAGTTCAACAGCTCAGCATAGGAATCAGGATTCATAGCCTGCGCGGAGTCAGTGGGAACAGTCGAGGCGAGACCGGACACACCCAGGCCTGCCTCCTGGTCCTGGAGGGCCAAGCCGGCCACCTCCAATATGGACGGATACATGTTCAGTTGATCCACGTCACCGAGCCATGTGGCGCTGCTGTCCGCGCCCGGAATCCAGATTCGGTTGAAGATGGTGCGGTTGTGGTTGCCGCTTAACTGTTCTTCGAAGGGGTCGCCGGTGCTCAACTGCTTGAGGTGGTCGCCCATGATCACGACCGCGGTGTCGTCAAGGTAGCCCTTTTCCTTCATGTGGTTCACAAAGCCAGCCACTTGGGTCATGGAGCAGGAGAACACCGAGGTGGTCGCGTCCTCCGTGTCCACGTCGCAGTAGTCGAAAATGTGCAGCGGCGCGTGTGTGTCCAGGGTCAACAATGTGAGGT
>NZ_JAPSHV010000102.1 GCF_031179385.1 Arthrobacter sp.
CGGGTTCGGGTTCCGGTCCGGGTTCCGGTTCTTCGTTGAACGTGAGGTACAGGCTCGGATTGATCGTCGCGGATTCCTCGGCCTCGAGCGCCCCGGTGATTGCATGCTCGGGGTCCTCCTCCTCCGCGGGCTCAATCGCCGCGGGCTGTCGGGCCGGCAGCCGGGAAGGAGCAGGTTCGACGGGAGCCGCTTCGGCCTGAGCCAGTTCGACGAAAGTAGGTTCGACGGAGGCAGGTTCCGCCGTCACGGTCGGCGCACCTCCAGAACCGGACAATCCAACGCTCACGCTGGCGGAACGGACGACACCCGCTTCGAGCGGAAGGGCCGACCCCTCGAGATCCGCACCGGGAAGGCCGGCAGGGGCGCCGGCACTCATCGAAAAGTGCCGGGCACCGCCGTCGAGCATGCGCTCCGTCCAGGTGGTTACGTACTCGCCTGAGAGTTCGAGGGGAGCCGCGCCGTCGTCGTTCGCGACGCTCAGGCGCACCTCGCCGCGCAACAGCACGTGCAGCCGGTCCGTGTAGGACACCACTCCGAACGGCGGCATCGAGTCGAGGCCCTGGCCGAAGCCGCCGGCCACGATCGGCAGGATGGCCTGCAGGTTTGGGGTCTCCCCGAGTCGGCTCCAAAGCCGGTCAAGGACGTCGGCTGCAGTGGTTGCAGGAACCATCACGACGACGCCGGAGCGCACCACACAGAGCCATTCCTCCCCGGGGAGGTAGCGGACAACGCTCACGGACGCTCTGCCTCCGCGTTCTCGGGAGCAGCACCGCTGACAGTCTCGATCCCCATGGTCCGCGGGGCGGTGGTGTGAAGGTCGGCGTCGCCGTCGACTCCATGGGCATCAACCACCACAACAGTGACATTGTCGCGTGCTCCGTTGCGCAGGGTCTCCTCCACGAGGGCGTCGGCGGCTTGCTGCGGATCAGCCAACGAGCTGAGCAGGGTGTAGATGCGTTCTTCGGACACCTCGGTGCTGAGCCCGTCCGAGCAGATGAGGATCCGGTCCCCCATTTCCACGGGCATGAGCCAGTAGTCTGCTTCGGAATCATCCCCGGTACCGAGCGCACGTGTAATGACATGCCGGCGGGGATGACCTGCAGCCTGCTCCTGCGTGATGTGGCCCCGGTCGACCAGCTCCTGCACCTCTGAATGGTCAACGGAGATCTGCCCGAAACGACCCTGGCTCAGGCGATAGGTGCGCGAATCTCCCACATTGAAGAAGAGCCAGTACGGCATGCCGGATTCCTCGACGAACACGACGCCGGACAGGGTGGTGCCGGCGCGGCCCCCGGTTTCCGAACGGATGTGCTCATCGGCCGTCCGCAGCAGTTCCTCGAGATCCGACGCCGAGAAACGCGGAGCATGCTCGCCGATGATGCTGCTCTCCCCCAGCGTCCGCACGCAGATACCGGAAGCAACCTCGCCTGCCTCGTGCCCGCCCATGCCGTCCGCGACCGCGAAGATGGGCTCGGACGCAATCAGCGAGTCTTCATTCAGTTGACGCTTGAGGCCGCGGTCGGACGCGTACCCGACGGTGAGTTTAATTTTCCAGTCCTTCGTCTGTTCCGGATTATTCATGCCTGTTCCACCTTGAAGCTGCGGTCACCGAAATGCACGGTCGAACCGGGAGCCGCCCAGTACGGTTGTCCGCCGGGAAGCGGAGTGCGTTCGCCGTCAGTACCGGTGACTGCACTGCCGTTGGTCGAATGCCTGTCCGTGACCCAGAGCCGGCCGGCCTCCACCCGCAGGTGGAGGTGTGTCTTGGAGACTGAACGGCCTTCGTCCTGTACGGAGATCAATTGCACTGACTCGCTGCCCTTGGCCGCCGGGTTGCGGCCGATCAGAGCCGCGGACTCCAGCACGAAGTCCCTGCCGTCGTCGAGCCTGATCCGCACACTCCGGGGTGCATAGGAAGCAGCAGTTGCGGGCCGGGAGACGACCGTCTCCCCAGCTGCCTCGTCCGGGTGGGTAGCGTCGAAGTCCGGGAGCGGGGCGGTCCGGCCTGTCGGGACCTTCTCCGACTGGAACACGACCGGCTCGGGACGGAAGGTCACGGGCTCCGGTTGGGAAGGCTGCGCGTGCGCTCCGCCCGGCGACCCGATGTGAACTGCGGTCGTGTGGGCCGGCACCGCCTGAGCCGGTGAGGACGGTTCCTGGCGTGATATGACCGGTGATGACACTGGTTGAAGGGCCGGCGGAGGCGAATCGGGCGCGAACGACGACGGCCCGTTGATCCCGCCGGTCACCAGCGGATTACGGCCGCGTCGGACATCGAAAACGAAGGTGCGCGCGGCCTTGTCATACCAGCCCTGGCGCTTGCCGTTGGAGTCGAACAGGTTGGACAGCATGACAATCACGAACCCGATGACGGGCACTATCCCCGATAACCCGATGATGAGGTTCCGCAGGAACACCGCGAGCCATCCGGGAGCGAAGCCCCCGTCATCCGTGGTGCGCAGCCCGAACATGAGGTTGCCGAGGGTCTTTCCCGTCTTGGCCTCCCAGCCCCACAGGAAGATCCAGTAGCCGAGCGCCAGCAGCCCACCGGCGCCGGTGACCAAAAAGAACCTGCTGAGATCCAGCACGGCTGAGCTCGACGACACCTGCTCGTACCCGATCAGGGGCATACCGACGACGGCGGCAAGTCCCGTGATCAGGGCAGGCGGAATGCCGTCAACCAGTTTTGCTCCGAGCCGTTTGCCCGCCGAGCCGTTCTCAAGGTTGAGCTGAGCCATGGCGCCCTGTGTCCCTCCCTCACCGTCCGTCCGGGCATCGTGATGCGCCAGCGCATTGCCCAGTGGGTCCACTGTACGGACATGCGCGGTCCGATTGGGAATGGAAGCGCCGCAACGCACGCAATAAGCGGTGCCGGAGACCACGCGCGACGAACAGCGCGGGCACTCCTGCGCACCTGCCGTCATGAGTCCTTCTTTCGCCCGGCGCGTCGACCGGTACCCGGGATCGGACCTCCCTGGGTGGTGCGGCCGGCGCTGCGCTGACCCACCCGTGAGCGCGCCTCACGCACGAGTGAGCGCGGCGAGTACCGCGCACGCTGTCTACGAAACCAGCCTACCGAGCCCCGCATGTCTTCCAGGGATGACTCGACGTCCTTCCAGTACTCCTCGACCTCCCGTTCGGTCGGCTCGCCGTACGAGAAGATGCTGGCATCCGCCCGCTCCGCAAGGAGCGTTGTGGAGACGGCGCTGACAGGAAAAGCATCGCCCAGCTCCCGCGCGCTCTCGCGGCGGGTGGCGTTCGAGTTGGTGTCCGCGCCGAGGTCCGTTGCGAGACTGAGAACCTCGCTCCAGCCTCCGCCGACCCGCTGGGAAGGCGCACCGACGTTGGCACGCCGCTTCCGGCGTCGTACCTTCAACAGGGCGATGAGCAGCAGCGGCAGCAGCAGGACTGCCAGCGGAATCAGGGCAAGCGCGATGGCACGGATCAGCGGACCCCAGTCATCCCAGAAGTCCTTGGTCCGATCCTCCGCATCCTGCGGTTCAGGAGCGGAGTCCGGCGGCAGTTCGGCCGGCTCCTGCGGTGGTGGCGGCGGCTGCAGGACCTGAGGCTTCGGTGAGGATTTCGGCTGCTGCTGCGGCGGCACCGGTTCATTGTCTTCCGGCGGGGTGGGGTTGAACGGCACCCATCCGGCGTTATCGAAAGCGATTTCCACCCAGGCGTGGACGTCACTGCCGGTCAGCGCGATCGGAGCGGACGGGTCCTCGATCTCATCCCAATCCGGGTAGAAGCCCATGACCACGCGGGCCGGGATGTTGAGCTTGCGCGCCATGAGGGCCATGGAGACGGCGTACTGCTCGTCATCTCCGACCATCTGCTCGGCATCCAGCAGGCTCAGCATCCGGGCAGCGCCGTGGCCGGGCAGGGACGGGGCTTCGCCGTCCTTGCCGTTGCTGAAGAAGCCCTGCGAATTCAGGACCTGCTCGAGCCGACGGACCCGTTCAATGGGATTCGACACGTCCCCGACGTACTCGCTGGCCTTGGATGCAATGACCGGAGGGTCATTCTGGACCCGCGGGAGGCTGAGGTCGGCGAAGTCGTACTGCGTCAGCACTTCATCGCTCGGGATCTCCGGGAAGACCACGTTGACGCTGTAGCTGTCGCCTGCCTGCACCCCGCTGGTCGACAGCGCCGTCAGGGCATCGTTGTTGTAGTACAGCGAGCGGTTGAGGTCCTGGGATCGGGGACCTTCGAGATCCACGCCAAGCAGCTCACCGCCGGAGGGCAGCCATACGCCGTTGTAGCCCTCGATGGTGATGTCGAGCGTGGCGACTGTCCCCTCCCCCTCGGCTACCTCGGCGCTGCCGAGCTGCTGGGCGTCCCCGACCCGGGCGAAGTTTCCGGCAGCCTGCGGATTCACGTTGTAGACCACGCCGTCGTACGCGTCCATGGCGGCGAGCCGGATCCGTTGCCCTTCGGGCAATCCGTCGACCGTCAGCAGCGTCTCGTCCGCCTGGTCCTTGACGTACTTTCGGAAGCTGGTCAACGGGCTCGGGTAGTCGAACAGGTCCACGGGCGGCTCGACGACGTCGCGCAGTACGTCCCGGTCCGTACTGGCCAGCACCGGGCTGACCAGGAGGGTCAGGACCGTGCCGGCCGCCAGCACCGCACCTCCGAATCCGAGCCGGCGTGCCGTGTTGGAACGGATGGCTCCCCTGACACCGGCGGCAGCCTCGGGCGCCGCGGGTGCTTTGGCGGAGAGCGCACCGGTCTCATCGGTTCGTGCAATGTCCCGGCGATACGCGAGCCAGGCAGTCGCAGCGACGAGCAGCAGGATCCCGCGCAGTTCCGGAAGGGACGCCCTGTTGGTTCCGAAAGCGATGCTGACGATGAACAGGCCAAGGACCGGCAGGAGCACCCAGTAGGGAGTACGGATGCGCCAGGCCAGCAGACCGGCAACCGCCGACAGCAGCAGCGCCGACAGGAAGGGCACCACCAGCATGCCCCGGCTGATGCCCACCGGGTCGGCGACGGTCAGGAGGTCCTTCCAGGAGAAGACGACGCCGACAATCAGGACGCGCAGGGACTCAAGTGAAGGCAGGAATCCGAGAAAGGACTCGACCGGCGCTGCCAGCGCGTGGCCCAGCAGCAGGTAGGCGCCCAACAGAACGCCGGCAGTCGCCCAGAAACCCCAGCGGAAGCGCGCACTCAGCCAGGCTGTGATGAGGCCGGCGGCCAGGCCGCCGAACCCTGCTGCCAGGTAGCGAACGTCGCCGCCGAAGGTGGGGCCGAAACCGAGTACGCCCAGTCCGAGGAGGGCGGTGAGCACACCGACGTCGATGATGGTCTGCAGCCGTCCTGGAAGCGGACGGGCTGTGCGACCGGCGCGGCGGCTCATGCTGCAGCCTTTCGAAGGATGAGTCCGAGGTCGGACAGGTCGTTCAGGGTCAGGACGGTGAGGTCGCCGATGGTTGCCCTGGCCTGCTGCTGGTCAGTCACGCAGCGGATGGCGATGCACCGGATTCCGGGCGGAATGGAAGCGGCTGCCGAGCGGAGCTGGGACGGTGTCACGTGCGGCCCCACCACGAAGAAGACCACTGAAGCGTTGGGGACAGTATCCGCCGTCGTCCTCGCCAGATCCACGGCGGTGAGCCTGCGGCTGCGGCCCTCGATACGAGTCATGTCGTCCAGCAGGTTACGACCGGTTTCGGAGCGCAGCGGCCCGTCCTGGGTGAGGACGCTGAGGTTCCGCTGCTCCCGGATCGCCTGCAGGCCGATGGACCCGGCTACCGAGACGCCGAGCTCGAATTCGGCGTCGGAGTCGTACTCCTGCGTGTTGGTAGACAGCGCAACCGCAAGGTGGGAGCGGCGGGTCTCTTCGAACTGCCGGACCATCAGCTGACCGGTCCGCGCCGTCGTCTTCCAGTGGATGTGACGACGGTCGTCGCCCGGCACGTAGTCGCGCAGGGCGTGGAAGGATACGTCGGCACTGGAGAGGTCCTTGGTGGGCAGTCCCTCGAGGTCCTTGATGAACCCGGCGGCCGACCCGACCAGGGCCACCGTGCGCGGGTGGACGTAGAGGTCGGTCGGCTCGGTCCAGAACACCTGGCGGCGGAGCAGGCTCAACGGATCGGCACGCACCGAACGAACCGGCCCAACCACGATGACTGCGCGACGCTGCGTGGGAATGGTGAAAAGATCCTCGTGCAGCTGATTCGGCTTCAAGCGCGGCAGGTGGAAGATCGCCGTCGCTGCGCCGACGGGTAGCTCCAGGGAAGCCGGGAGCAGTGCCTTGGAGGACGTGTTGGAGACAGCAACGCTTCCGACGGCGCGGTCCCCCACCGCCACACGCGTGCGGGTCAGGTCCAGCTCGACAGCGTACGAGGACCGGCCAAGGATGAAACCGATCGCCAGGATGAACAGGAAGGTTCCCATCAAGGCAGCGATCAGGGCTTCCCGCCAGTCGAAGACGGCCCCGAGTACCCAGAGCGCAGCAACCGTTCCTCCGATGATCCAGCCGAGCGGGCTGACGATTCCCACCACCGGGGCGCAGTACCGCTTCACGAGAGCGGCGGCGCGCTGCGCCACGGGTGTACCCGCTGCCTGGGCGAGCTGCCAGACCTCGCGGGTCAGCGACCGGGGATGGAGGCGGGACGACGGCGGTGACGTGCGCTTTTGGCGTCCGCCGCCTGATCGGCGCGGACTGGAGGCGCGCCGGGATGTCGGATCAGACACCCGCCGGCGTGCGGCGCCCTTTTCTGCGGTTTCGGTACTCGTTGCCATGGATGGTCAGGAGTCTCAGGCGGTCGCGCGTTGCTGCGGAGCTGAAACGTCCGCCAGGACACGGCGCAGAACGGCTTCGGGTGTTGCACCGGCGAACTCTGCTTCCGGGTCCATGACGAACCGGTGCGTCCACACGTAGGGTGCCAGTTCCTTGACGTCATCGGGGAGGACGTAGTGCCTGCCCTGCCCTGCTGCCCAGACCTTCGCCGTGCGAACCATCGCCAGCGCACCACGAACGCTCACTCCGAGACGGGTCTCGGGTGCGGAACGTGTTTCCTCGGTCAACCGCGAGATGTATTCGAGCACGGCGTTATCCACGTGGGTTTCCGTGGCGAGGTCTGCCATGTCCTTGATGGCCTGGGTGGTGATGATGGGGGTCAGGGCAAGCGAACGGTCGCGGGTCGAGGATCCGCTAAGCAGCTGGACGGTCGAGGCGTGGTCCGGGTAGCCGATCATTGTTTTGATGAGGAAGCGGTCGAGCTGAGCTTCAGGCAGGCGGTAGGTGCCGGCCTGCTCGATCGGGTTCTGCGTCGCGATGACCATGAACGGCCGTTCATTGGTGTAGCTGACACCGTCCACGGTCACCCGTGACTCTTCCATGACTTCCAGCAGCGCCGACTGGGTCTTCGGCGAAGCGCGGTTGATTTCGTCCGCAAGGACGATGTTGGCGAAGATCGGTCCCTTGTGGAACTCGAACTCCTGGGTCTTCTGGTCATAGATGGTGATGCCCGTGACGTCGGAGGGCAGCAGATCCGGCGTGAACTGGATACGCGAGTGGGTGCCCTGCACAGTGGCGGCGAGGGAACGCGCGAGCATGGTCTTGCCGGTGCCCGGAGCATCCTCAAGCAGCACGTGACCCTCGGCGAGCATTGCGGTCAGGACAAGCCGGACCACCTGGGACTTGCCGAGCACAGCCTGCCCAACATTCCCGACAAGCTTGTCGAACGTCCCGGCGAACCACGCGGCCTGTTCAGCGGTCATTGTCATGATGATGTCTTCCTTTTTCTCGTGCGTGATTCCTGAGTGCGTTTGAGTCGTCTGTTCCCACAGCCCGCCCGGCGCGTCAACATGTTCGGGCCCCTGGCTCAGCCGCCACGCTGACTGCCTTGAACCAGCCTCCAGCCGCAGCCTTGACCCACTCGCTCGAACTGCCTACCTGGACGAACCGACCCGGGGACGGCATGTCATAGATCGGGTAGACACCCCCGTTGGGAGTTATGCACTCGATCTCGAACCGGTAGCCAATGCTCCGCCAGGTTCCGCCGGCATCGGAGCAGTTGGCCCTGTTGGCCGGCTTGTCATTGCTCGAGACAGGGTACTCGCAGGTGCCCGTGGCGTCGGTGTCATTCACCGTTGCGTACTTCTTCGGCGCCGGCGAGGTCCGGCCGGTCGCCGTCTTGGTGGCGCGCTGCCCCTCGGAATCAGTCACCGTCACTGTGATGGTGACGTCCCGGTCGTAGCCGACGCGACCCGATGTCGCCTGCCCGCCACCGGCCGGAACAGACCCGCTCGCTCCGCCTGCCTCCCAGGTCACCGATTGGACCGGACGACCGTTGGACGGGGTGGCGCCGATCGAGAAGACAACCTGCTCCCCCGACGGCGATGAGCTGATTGACGGCGTGTTCGGTTGGCCGAACGGAACCACGGGGTTCGACTGGGTGGCCGGTCCAGGGAACGAGCTGCCGTTGGCGGTGTTCACCGCTCGCACGCCCACCGTGTACTCGGTTCCGTTGCTGAGACCGCCAATGACGCCGTTCGCCGGGAGCGCCGCGAAGGCACCGTTATTCAACTGGTATTCGTACCGGGTCTGCTGAGCCGTTGCGCCGTTGGTCTCAGGTTGCCCGTGCTTCACCGTGAGGCTGCGATCGGCGGGAGTTGCCTGCACGTTCGGCACAGCTCCGGGCGCTCCCACTGCCTGGCGGGGCTCGGAGGGCGCGCTTGCGGCGGACGTGCCCGCCTTGTTGGTGGCTGTGAGGGTGAAGGTGTAGGGACTCTGGGAGTTCGGCACCGTCACCGTGGTGTTGAAGACGGATCCGGACAGTTCCGCAGACCGCAACGCGCTGCCGTTCTGGAAGGTGGTCAGCGTGTAGGACTCAATTTCCGCGCCGTTCTTGTCGGCCGTGGAGGGCTGCGCCCAGGACACCGACAGGACGGAGTTCGTCGACCCGCCCTGGGAGGAGACCTGCGCAGTCGGTGCTGCAGGAATTGCCGGCACGCCAGCTGGAATTTCGGACGCGGAGTAGCTGCTCCAATCCGAGGGATCCGGAGCCTTGTTGAATGCCCGCACCCTGACCTTGTAGGGGATGCCGTTCTCGAGGCCCTCCCATTCGACGGCAGTGCCGGCGATTCCGGTTTTCTGGAACTCCCCGGTCGGCGGAGCCGGCGAGATCTCGAGGTCGTAGTTCTCCACCGGTGAGCCCTCCGTCGCGGGGACGTCCCACGCCACGGAGAGTGAGCGGTCGCCGAAAACAAGCCTCGGCGGGGCCGGGGTGGACGGTTTCTCATCAGGCCGTGCGGAGGCGGACGCGCCCGACGCCGGCGACTCACCGACGTCGTTCACTGCAACGACGGTGAAGGTGTATTCCGTGTTGTTGGTCAACCCGGTAATGCTGCAGGTAGTGGCCGGGCAATCCTGGCTGACACCACCGCTGCCGCTGACCCTGTAGCCCGTAATCCGGGAACCGTTGTCGGCCGGCGGATCCCAGGAGAGCACCACGGTTTGACTGCTGACTTCGCCGACGGACGGGGTGGAAGGCGCGTCAGGGGCACCCTTGACGGTGAGTCGGATCCGCCCGTCCACTTCGCGCTCGGGGTCCGACGTACGGTCACCGATGCGGTACTGCACAACCATGGTGCCCACGAAGTCGTCAGCCGGAGTCACTGCGACGGAGTCGCCTTGCGCACTGGCCGAACCGAGACCGGTTTCCGTACTGACGGAGATCAGCTTCAGGGGTGTGTCGGGGAAGGGATTCGTGTCATTGGCGAGTACGTCGACGAGGACGGTTTCGCCCTGCACGGCGTCCTGTTCCACATCGTCGTTCGCCACGGCCAAAGGACGGGTGGAACTGACAACTGTGATGTTGACTGCCGCTTCGAC
>NZ_JAPSHV010000217.1 GCF_031179385.1 Arthrobacter sp.
GCGAAGCGGCTCTCCTCCCTTGACGCCCTCGAGTCCGAAGCCATTCACATCATTCGTGAAGTTGTCGCCGAGTTCGAGCGGCCCGCGCTGCTGTTCTCCGGCGGCAAGGACTCCGTGGTCATGCTGCACCTTGCTACCAAGGCGTTCTGGCCCGGCAAGGTTCCGTTCCCGGTGCTGCATGTGGACACCGGTCACAACTTCCCCGAGGTTCTCGAGTTCCGCGATCGCACCGTGGAGCGGCTGGGAGTCAGGCTCGTTGTGGGGTCGGTCCAGGAGTACATCGACCGTGGCGAGCTGAGCGAGCGCGCCGACGGTACGCGTAACCCGCTGCAGACTGTGCCGCTGCTGGACACCATCAACGCCAACCGGTTCGACGCCGTCTTCGGTGGCGGACGGCGCGATGAGGACAAGGCGCGTGCCAAGGAGCGCATCCTCAGCCTGCGTGATGAGTTCGGCCAGTGGGATCCGCGCAACCAGCGGCCGGAGCTGTGGAACCTTTACAACGGCCGCCACACCGTCGGTCAGCACGTGCGTGCCTTCCCGATCAGCAACTGGACCGAGCTGGACGTCTGGCGCTACATCGAGCGGGAAAATATCGAGCTACCGGGCCTGTATTACGCCCACGAGCGCGAGGTTTTCCGCCGCGACGGCATGTGGCGCGCGGTCGGTGACGTCTCACAGCCCACCGAGAAGGAAATTGTCGAAACGCGAACGGTCCGCTACCGGACGGTCGGTGACATGTCCTGTACCGGAGCAGTGGAATCCGACGCAGCGACCGTCGCGGCAGTAGTCCGGGAAGTCGCCCTCAGTACACTCACCGAACGCGGCGCCACCCGCGCGGACGACCGGATCTCGGAAGCCGCCATGGAAGACCGCAAGAAGGACGGCTACTTCTGATGTCTACCCCCACCGCTGTTGAGACAGCACTCGAGCACTCAACCCTTTTCAGGTTTGCTACGGCCGGCTCCGTCGACGACGGCAAGTCCACCCTCGTGGGCCGCCTCCTGCATGACAGCAAGTCGGTCCTCGCAGACCAGCTCGACGCCGTTGCCCGCACCTCCGCGGAGCGCGGTTTCGGTGGGGAACGTGGCGGCCTTGATCTCGCACTCCTCACCGACGGCCTGCGGGCCGAACGCGAGCAGGGCATCACCATCGACGTGGCCTACCGCTATTTCGCCACCGCCAACCGCACCTTCATCCTGGCGGACACCCCGGGGCACGTGCAGTACACCAAGAACACGGTGACAGGTGCCTCCACGGCGGACGCCGTCGTCGTACTCATTGACGCCCGCAAGGGTGTGCTGGAGCAGACCCGCCGGCACCTGGCCGTGGCGCGCCTGCTGCGCGTGGCCCACATCATCGTTGCGGTGAACAAGATCGACCTCGTGGACTACAGCGAGGACGTGTTCCGCGACGTCGAAGCGCAGCTGAAGCAGGCTGCACGTGAACTGAAGGTCGACGAGCCCGCAATCATCCCTGTATCCGCCCTCGAGGGCGACAACGTGGTGGACCGGTCCGGGAAGACACCGTGGTACGGCGGGCCCTCGTTGCTGGAGACCCTCGAGCAGTTGCCGGCGCTCGCTGACCTTGAAACTGACATCGAAGCTTTCCGCTTCCCGGTGCAGACCGTCATCCGCCCGCAGGGCGCCGTGGCGCCGGGACTGGACGCCGACACGTATCGCGACTACCGCGGGTACGCGGGCCAGGTCGCGGCAGGCTCCATCCGCGTGGGCGACGCCGTCACTGTGCAGCCGTCCGGACGCGAGACCACCGTGACAGGCATCGATTTCGCCGGGCAGGAACTGGAGGAAGCCTTCGCACCGCAGTCTGTGGTGCTGCGCCTGGCCGACGACATCGACATCGCCCGTGGCGACCTGCTTGCCGAGGCCGGCTCGGGCACGTCGGTCGCGCAACTCCCGCAACCCACCCAGGACCTGTACGCCGCACTCTGTTGGCTCTCACCGAAGCCGCTCAAAGAGGGCTCGCGGCTCCTCATCAAGCACGGCAGCAAGACGGTCCAGGGCTTGGTTCGCCAGGTCATCAACAAGCTGGATCTGTCCTCGTTCGCCGATCAACCGGCGTCGGGCCTTGAGCTCAACGACATCGGGACCGTCCACATCAGGCTCGCATCTGCGTTGCCGGTGGACAACTACGTGAACTTCCGCCGTACCGGAGCTTTCCTGGTCATCGACCCCTCCGACGGCAATACCCTGGCCGCAGGTCTGGTGGAATCCGACCACCTTGAACTGTCCGCCCGCGAGGACGAACGCTATGTCATCTAACCCG
>NZ_JAPSHV010000021.1 GCF_031179385.1 Arthrobacter sp.
CCCGAACCTGGCGCGCGCGGCCGCCGACGCCGGCATCACGTTCGTCGGTCCTCCGGCCGAAGTGCTGGAACTTGCCGGGAACAAGGTCCGTGCCCTGGAAGCGGCGCGCAAGGCAGGCATTCCCGTTCTGAAGTCCTCGAAGCCGAGTTCCGATCTTGAGGAGCTGATTGCGGCGGCTGATGAGATCGGGTTCCCGATCTTCGCGAAGGCCGTTGCAGGCGGCGGAGGTCGCGGCATGCGCCGCGTCGACAACCGCGAGAACCTTCGTGAAGCGCTTGAATCGGCGATGCGGGAGGCAGACTCGGCGTTCGGCGACCCGACCATGTTCCTTGAGCAGGCCGTGCTGCGTCCCCGCCACATCGAGGTCCAGATCCTGGCTGACGCCGAGGGCAACGTCATGCACCTCTTCGAACGTGACTGTTCCCTGCAGCGCCGCCACCAGAAGGTCATCGAGATTGCGCCGGCACCGAACCTGGACGAGAACATCCGCCAGGCGCTCTACCGCGACGCCGTAGCGTTCGCGAAGGAACTGAACTATGTCAACGCCGGCACGGTCGAGTTCCTCGTCGACACCGTCGGTGAACGCGCCGGACAGCACGTTTTCATCGAGATGAATCCCCGCATCCAGGTCGAGCACACCGTGACCGAGGAAGTCACCGACGTCGACCTTGTCCAGTCGCAGCTGCGCATCGCGGCGGGGGAGACCCTGGCCGACCTGGGTCTGTCGCAGGAGAGCGTGCGGTTGCGGGGTGCCGCCCTGCAGTCCCGGATCACCACGGAGGATCCCGCCAACGGGTTCCGTCCTGACGTCGGGAAAATCACCGCATACCGGTCCGCCGGCGGCGCTGGTGTGCGACTGGATGGTGGAACCGTGTACGCGGGTGCTGAAATCAGTCCTCACTTCGACTCGATGCTGGTCAAGCTCACGTGCCGTGGCCGCGACTACGAGTCCGCGGTCCGCAGGGCACGTCGTGCCCTTGCCGAGTTCCGCGTGCGGGGCGTATCCACGAACATCTCCTTCCTTCAGTCGGTTCTGGACGATCCGGCGTTCATCGCCGGCGATGTCGCTACCTCCTTCATTGATGAGCGCCCCGAACTGCTGACCGCCCGCGTACCTGCGGACCGTGGCACCAAGCTGCTGAACTGGCTGGCCGACGTCACGGTCAACAAGCCGAACGGGGAGCTCACGGTGGAGCTCGACCCGGCTGAGAAGCTGCCTGTCGTCGCCGAATCGGAGCAGCGACCGGGATCGCGTCAGCGGCTCCAGGAGCTGGGCCCGGAGGGTTTCGCGGCCGAGCTGCGTGCGCAGAACGCCCTCGCTGTCACCGACACGACCTTCCGCGATGCCCACCAGTCCCTCTTGGCGACACGGGTCCGGACCCGTGATCTTGTGGCGGCGGGCAAGGCTGTCTCGGCCAAGATGCCGGGGCTTCTGTCGGTGGAGGCTTGGGGCGGTGCCACGTACGACGTCGCCCTTCGCTTCCTGGGCGAAGACCCTTGGGAGCGGCTGGCCGCGCTCCGTAAGGAAATGCCGAACATCTGTCTGCAGATGCTCCTGCGTGGCCGCAACACGGTGGGCTACACCCCGTACCCCGAAGCGGTCACCGAAGCTTTCGTGCAGGAAGCCGCTGCCACCGGTATCGACATCTTCCGCATCTTCGATGCGCTTAACGATGTCTCCCAGATGGAGCCGGCCATCCGCGCCGTCCGCGCAACGGGAACCGCCGTCGCCGAGGTAGCCCTGTGCTACACCTCGGACATGCTGGATCCGGCCGAGAAGCTCTACACGCTGGATTACTACCTGGAGTTGGCGCAGCGCATCGTCGACGCCGGCGCCCACATCCTTGCCATCAAGGACATGGCGGGCCTGCTGCGTCCTGCGGCAGCCGCGAAGCTCGTGACCGCTCTGCGCGAGCGGTTCGACCTGCCGGTTCACCTGCACACCCACGACACCGCAGGCGGCCAGCTGGCCACGTTGCTGGCGGCCTCGAATGCGGGAGTCGACGCCGTCGACGTCGCCAGCGCCTCACTCGCCGGGACCACCAGCCAGCCTTCCGCGTCGGCGCTGGTCGCGGCCCTTGCGCACACCGAACGCGACACCGGAATGTCGCTGGAGGACGTCAGCTCGCTTGAGCCCTACTGGGAGGCCGTGCGCCGCGTGTACGCACCGTTCGAGTCCGGCCTGCCCGGGCCGACAGGCCGCGTCTACCGCCACGAGATCCCTGGGGGCCAGCTGTCCAACCTCCGCCAGCAGGCCATTGCCCTCGGTCTTGGTGAGCGGTTCGAAGCCGTCGAAGACATGTACACGGCGGCCGACCGCATGCTCGGCAGGCTCGTGAAGGTCACTCCGTCGTCGAAGGTTGTGGGCGATCTGGCCCTCCAGCTCGTGGGATCCAACGTGGACCCGAAAGCGTTCGAGGAGAACCCGCAGAACTACGACATCCCGGACTCAGTCATCGGCTTCCTCAGCGGCGAACTTGGGGACCCGCCCGGAGGCTGGCCTGAGCCCTTCCGGACCAAGGCGCTTCAGGGCCGCACGGTCAAGGTCCGCGACGTTGACCTTGCCCCCGAGGACCAGGAGGCCTTGGCCGCCGATTCAGCAACCCGGCGTGCCACGCTGAACCGGCTCCTGTTCGCCGGGCCTACCAAGGACTTCCAGACCACCCGGAACACCTTCGGCGACGTCTCTGTCCTGGACACCCGCGACTACCTGTACGGGCTTCAGCAGGGCAGCGAGCACGTCATCCAGCTGGAGAAGGGCGTCCGCCTGATCGCTACGCTCGAAGCCGTCTCCGACGTCGACGAGAAGGGCATGCGCACCGTGATGTGCACGCTGAACGGGCAGATGCGTCCCGTCGTCGTCCGCGACCGCAGCGTCCACACCGACGTCAAGGCGGCCGAGAAGGCCGATCCGTCGCAGCCGGGTCATGTCGCCGCCCCGTTCGCCGGTGCAGTGACCCTCGGCGTTGCCGAGGGCGATACTGTCCAGGCCGGCGACACCGTAGCGACCATCGAAGCGATGAAGATGGAGGCCGGGATCACCACCAGCGTGGGCGGAACAGTCAAGCGGGTGGCAATCGGCGCCATCGAACAGGTGCAGGGCGGAGATCTCCTGCTAGTGATCGACCGCGCCTGAATCGGGCCTACGCTAAGGTGATGCAGAATCCACCTGCAGCACCAGCTACGGGCGACATCCAAGCGTGAGGAACCATGGCGAACGAGAAGAAGCCGGCAGAACAGTCCACGGAGGAGCCCTTGGTTCCCCAGGAGCCCGGTCAAACCGTGACCGGTCAGGACAAGGCGGAAGCCGGAATGGCCGGGACGGAAGCCCCGAGCGGTTCCAGCGCAGACGCCGCGGAAGCTGCGGAAGAGCTCACGCTCAGTTCAGAGGACGACGCCGCGGAGCCGGGCAGCGCCGAGCTGCCCGGTCCCGCTGTGGTCCAGGCCCCGCTGCCTGATCGCCTGCCCCACATCGGGATCACGCCCGCAACGGAAGGCCAGTTCCCGGGACAGCACCCCACTGACCCTTCGGCGCTGACGATTGCGGACAGCGACATCCGCCTCTCCGAGGGCGACGACGTTGCAGGCTGGATGCCCTCCACGGGCCGTGCACCTGAGGTATCGCCGGCTCCAGCGGAAGAGCAACCGACCGCCCCGGACCGTAGCGCACGCAGGAACAAGGAAGAAGGACCGGAACCGGCGTCGTCGCTGACTGCTGACCGGTTGCTGACCTCGCAGCAGCGCGCACCGATCGGCGGCTGGCGGCTGTGGCTGTACAAGGCGACTTTCGGCTACGTGAATGTGGGCGATTCCGACGCCGTCCGCATCCACCGCGCGCTCGAGCACCGGGTCAGCGTGCGGTTGGGGGAGCGGACCCGGTATGTTCCCGTGCTTTCCCGAAAGGGCGGAGTCGGTAAGACCACCGTGACCACCCTGCTCGGCATGGCCCTCGCTGACATCCGCGAGGACCGCATCATCGCCATGGACGCCAATCCGGACCGCGGCACCCTCTCCGACCGGTCACCCGGCAAGGCAGAGTTCACCGCACGTCAGCTCGTGCAGAACCGGTTCATGGTGGACTCCTTCGCCCAACTGTCGAGCTACGTTGCCCGGGACGGCTCTCGGCTGCACGTGCTCGCCTCGGACACCGACCCGGCGATCGCCCAGGCTTTTGATGACGCCGATTACCGCGCCGTCACCGATATTCTCGGCCGGTACTACTCCATCGTCCTCACCGACTCCGGCACCGGCATGGTCCACTCGGTCATGAAGGGAACACTGGAGAAGGCAGACGCCGTGGTACTCGTGTCCGGCGGCAGCGTTGACGAAGCGCGACTGGCATCAGAGACACTGTCCTGGCTTGAAGCTCATGGTCGGCATGACCTCGTCGAGAAGGCGATCGTCGTCGTCAATATGTCCTCCGGGAACCGCACCGACGTCAATGTGCAGGAGATCGAGGAGCACTTCCGCTCCCGCGTCAGCACCGTTGTACGCATCCCGTACGACCGTCACCTTGCGGAGGGCTCCCGCGTGGATCTCTCGAAACTTCAGCCCAAGACGCGGGAAGCCGTGGTGGAGCTCGCCGCGCTCGTCGTGGATCAGTTGCACTGATTCGTGGTTCACTACGACCTGGCGATCATCGGTTCCGGCTCCGGGAACACGATCATCACTCCCGAATGGGATGACAAGAAGATTGCGATCATCGAGGGCGGAACGTTCGGTGGAACGTGTCTGAACGTGGGATGCATCCCCACGAAGATGCTCGTTTATCCCGCAGACCTCGCGCGTGCAGCCGACGACGGCGCCCGGCTGGGCGTCGACCTTCAGCACACGGCGACGAGGTGGGCGGACCTGCGCGACCGGGTCTTCACCAGGATCGACAGCATCTCGGAAGCGGGCAGGGTCTACAGGGCCGATGAACTCGACCACGTCGACCTGATCGAGGAGGACGTCCGTTTCACCGACGACCGCACCCTCGTCACCGATTCAGGTGATGTCGTTACGGCCGACCAGGTGGTCATAGCAGCAGGCTCCCGCGCGGTAACGCCGGACATTCCCGGACTCGACCTGCCGCAAATCCACACGTCCGACACCGTCATGCGGCTGAGCGAGCTACCACAGCGCATGCTCATCGTCGGCGGTGGTTACATTGGGGCGGAGTTTGCGCATATCTTTTCCTCGCTCGGCACCGAGGTGACCCTGGCTGTGCGATCTGACCGGATGCTCCGGGCCCTCGACGATACGATCTCTGAACGCTTCACAGAGCTCGCCCGATCCCAATGGGATCTTCTGACCAAACACCAGGTCCGGCGGGTGGACAGCAACGGTGACAGATCCGTGACGGCGACGCTGACGCGTCCGGATGGGTCCGAGACGGCGGTGGAGGCCGACGTCGTGCTTGTTGCGACCGGGCGTACACCCAACAGCGACCGGGTGGGAGCAGGGGATATTGGTTTCGATCTGACCGATGACGGACGGGTCGCGGTCGATGCATTCCAGCGGGTGCTGCGCCAGGGTGAGCCGGTTGCGGGCGTGTGGGCGCTCGGAGACATTTCCAGCGCCTTCCAGCTCAAGCACGTGGCGAACCACGAAGCCCGGGTTGTCTCGCACAATCTGCTCCACCCTGATGCGCTTCATGCTGCAGATCATCGCTACGTTCCGGCCGCTGTGTTCACGCGCCCGCAGATCGCTACTGTGGGCCTTACCGAGGAACAGGCGCTGGAACGGGCTGAGAAAACCGGCTCACGGGTTGCTGTGGCGGTCCAGCAGTACGGGTCAACCGCCTACGGCTGGGCCATGGAAGACACAACAGGGATTGTGAAAATCCTGGCGGAGGAAGACACAGGCATGATCCTCGGCGCTCACATAATGGGGCACGAAGCGTCGAACCTGATTCAGCCCATCATTCAGGCGATGCACTTCGGCCTGGACGCTTTCACGATGGCCCGCGGCCAGTACTGGATACATCCGGCCCTCACCGAGGTGGTGGAGAACGCCCTGCTTTCGCTGAAGGCGCCCTCCACCTGACCTATCCGGCGGGCTGCACGCGCGGCTGGGAGTAGATCTCCTCGACCACAGAGGAGTAGTCCTTGAGCACTTGGGCTCGCTTGATCTTCATCGACGGGGTGAGATGGCCGCTCGCCTCCGTGAAGTCCTGCTCAACAATGCGGAACACCTTGATGGCTTCAGCCTGCGAGACCGACTCGTTCGCCGAATCAATCAGGGACTGAATCTCGGCCTGCACCGCGGAATGGCGCGCAGCCTCGGCCATGGTGGTGTTGGCCGGAAGGTCGTGCCGCTCCAGCCACCCGGGCAGCGCCTCCTCGTCCAGCGTGATCAGCGCGGAGATGAACGGACGCTGGTCTCCGACGACAACGCACTGGGAGACCAGGGCGTTGGCACGGATGGTGTCCTCCAACTGTGCGGGGATGACGTTCTTTCCACCGGCGGTCACGATGATTTCCTTTTTGCGCCCGGTGATGCTCAGGAAACCGTCGTCGTCGAGCTGGCCGATGTCTCCGGTGTGGAACCAGCCGTCCGTGAAGGCTTCCTCCGTCAGGTCAGGGCGCTTGAAGTAACCCTTCAGGACGCACACGCCCTTGGCGAGGATCTCACCGTCATCAGCGATCTTGACCGCGTTGCCCGGGAGGGGAGCTCCGACGGTGCCGATCTTGATTTTCTGCGGCGTGTTCACGGAGATCGGTGCGGTGGTCTCGGTCAGTCCGTATCCTTCAAGGACCATGAGCCCGATGCCGTGGAAGAAGTGACCGAGGCGGTCGCCAAGAGGTGCGCCGCCGGACACGGCGTGTTGCACCCGCCCACCCATGGCCGTCCGGATCTTGCCGTAGAGGAGCTTGTCGAAGATGGCATGCTTGACCTTCAGCCCGAGGCCCACCTTGCCCGCCTGATCCGCCTTTGACCAGGCGATGGCGACGTCGGCACCGGCGTGGAAGATCTTGCCTTTCCCGCTGTCCTCGGCCTTGAGCATCGAGTTGTTGTAGACCTTCTCGAAGACGCGGGGGACCGCGAGGATGAAGCTCGGCTTGTAGCTCTGCAGATCCGGGAGCAGGTTCTTCACATCGGGAGTGTGGGCAACGGTGGCGCCTGCAGCCACGCACAGCACGGAGATGAATCGGGCGAAGACGTGCGCCATGGGAAGGAACATGATGGTCTGTGCGCCCTCGTGGGCCACCTCCGGCAGCGACTCGGCGGCGTTCTCGGAAAGCTCCACGAAGTTGCCGTGCGTCAGCTCGCAACCCTTTGGCTTTCCAGTGGTCCCCGAGGTGTAGATGATGGTTGCGACGTCGTCCAGGCCCGCGATAAGGCGGCGTTCCTCGAGCGCCGCGTCGTCAATGCCGGTTCCAGTCTCCCGGAGCGTGTCCAGGCCACCACCGTCGAACTGCCACACGTCCCGGAATCCCTCGAGATTCGCCGAGGCGACGGCCTGGCGGACCACGTTCTCATGCCGCCCCGACTCGACAAAAGCGGCCACGGCGCCTGAGTCGCCAAGGATCCAGGCAACCTGCGACGGAGAGGAGGTCTCGTAGACCGGCACCGACACTCCGCCCGCAAACCACACCGCGAAGTCCACCAGCGCCCATTCGTACCGCGTGCGCGCCATGATGGCCACGCGGTCGCCGGCGCCGACGCCTGAAGCCATCAGACCCTTGGCAATTCGGCGGACGTCGGAGAGGAAGTCCGTTGCCCGGATATCGGACCACTGCCCGGAGGCATCCTTGGTGGCAAACAGGGCAGGATTGCTTGCCTTCTCAGCCTGCTTCATCACCAGATGAGTGGTGTTGCTGTCCCGGGGGACCTGCACTTTGGCCGGAACGCTGAATTCGCGCACAGGAATCTCCTTTGATCTTCGTCACATCCGTGAGACGTTCCTAGCCTATAGCTTTTCCGCAGGCGTTCTTACTCTCCAGTAATGTACAAAACGGTAACGGTAAAGCTTGCGTTCAGGACGGCGCAGTCCCAGTACGACGGCGGGAGGCCGGCTCCATGCAGACGGAACCAGAAGAGGGTCTCCTGGCCGACCGATTTCGCGCCGGGGCCGGCACGCGACGCCCACTTCGGGCGCCGCAGGCTGCGAGCTCACGTTACGCTGCCCGCCCGCTGCGCGCGCGTGGGCTCGCCATAGGCATCGATATCGGCGGCACCAAGGTGGCTGCCGGCGTCGTCGACCCCACCGGTGCAATCATCGCCTCCGCCCGCAGGGAAACCCCCGGGCAGGATCCGAGGGCGGTCGAAGCGGTGATCGTGGACCTGGTGCGCGAGCTCGGACGAGGTCGGCGCATCCGCTCGGTGGGTATCGGAGCGGCCGGGTGGATGGATCTGGACAACGGAACCGTGCTGTTCAGCCCTCACCTGGCGTGGCGCAACGAACCGTTGAGAGCGAATCTCGAAAAGGCCCTGCGACGGCGCGTTACGGTGCTCAATGACGCGGACGCGGCAGCGTGGGCCGAATGGCGTTTCGGCGCGGGCCGGGGCGAATCGCGGCTCGTGCTCATCACTCTCGGTACCGGAATCGGTGGCGCGATGATCATGGACGGTGTACTCGAGCGAGGCCGTCACGGAGTGGCGGGGGAATTCGGTCACCAGATCATCGTTCCCAACGGGCATCGCTGCGAGTGCGGCAACAGGGGCTGCTGGGAACAGTACGCCTCAGGCAACGCGCTCGGGCGGGAGGCCCGCGAGCTTGCGACCGCCAATTCTCCGGTTGCGCAGACCCTGCTGCATGAGGTGAACGGCAACGTCGACGCCATCACCGGCACAGTGGTCACCCGCCTGGCGCTGCAGGGCGACCCTGTGTGCCGTGAGCTGATCGACGACGTCGGGCAGTGGCTCGGTCTCGGCCTCGCCAACCTGGGTGCGGCGCTCGATCCCGGGACGTTTGTCATCGGTGGCGGGCTCGGGGCGGCCGGGCAGCTCCTGATAGAACCGGCGCGGCGCGCATTCGAGCGAAATCTCACCGGACGCGGGTTTCGTCCCGCTGCACGAATTACGGCGGCGGCCCTCGGCCCCGAGGCCGGCCTGGTGGGCGCGGCTGATCTTTCCCGCATCCGGCACCGCCCGCTGCTGGGCCGGGCATATGGAACCCCGCCCTCAGGACGCCCCAGTGAGCGGCGCTAGGCAAGGGCGCAGCCAGACCTCGCAGCTGAACCTCGAAGCTAGACCTCGGCGCCGTCGTCGTCGTAATCCCGCGTCTTCGGAAGACGGAAGATCAGGAAGGTGACGCTCGCGATGAAAACCGCCACGATGCCCAGCATCATGGTGCTGGAGGCGGAACGCCAGAACATCGCAATCAGCACCAGGGCTATGGGGCTGCCCACGGCACCCACCCAGGCAAGCACCACCAAGGGATCTCCCACGCCGAGGGCGGGAGGTTCGGGCGGCCGGAATGATCCGTCGTCGTCATCATCCGGCGCGGTGTGATCGCGGGGACCTGCGGGAGTCGGGGTGCGCTGAGCCTCGAAGATCGCCCGTACGCGCTCCTCCGCCGAGGGCGCGGGGTCGGAGGAGGGCCGCTCGGGCAACTCGCTGCTCGGCGTTTCTTCCAGCCGCGCGACGAGGTCTTGCCACACGGCGTCGTCAGTAGACTCGTTAGGGTCCTGGGCTCGTGGACTCATGCGGTGATACCTGCTGTCACGTGCTTGATGAATGCTGCGGAGCGTTCGAAGATGAGCTCCTGGTCGTGGTCCATGGTGGCCACGTGGTAACTGTTCTCCAACCGTATTATCTCCAAGTCTGCACTCCCGATGCGCCGCTGTAGAACTTCCAGGCTGCTTTCGGGAACAATCCGGTCGATGTTCGACCGGAACACCAGGGTCGGAGCCGTAACCTGTGGGAGCCGTTCGGTGGTGTCACGAAAGAGGCGCGCGAGCTGGTGGACGGCCGCAACCGGAGTCCGGGCGTAGGCGCGCTCGTCCATGCCTTCCTTTCTGATGTCGTTCCCGATTGATGGGACAGACCGGAGGAGATACTTCAGCACGCCCACATAGCGGGCGCGTGGGTCGGCAATGGTGAGCCCAGGATTGACGACGACGACGCCCGCCACCGACTCCAGCGCCGCCAGCCTCAGAGCGAGCGCCCCACCCATGGACAAACCGGCTACGACCACGGCGTCGGTGTCCTGGGCGAGTTGCCGGTAAGCGGCATCAATGCCCTCATACCAGTGCTGCCACGGTGTTCTGGCCAGTTCCTGCCAAGTGGTGCCGTGACCCGCAAGCAGGGGTAGCTTCACTGCGTAGCCCTGGTTTGCCAGGTGCTGTGCCCACCCGATCATGCTCGCCGGCGAACCCGTAAAGCCATGGCTGAGTATCACTCCGATCCGCGCATTCCTGCCCGAACCCGGAGACGAGTACGCTGCAAGTGCGGTATCGACCGTCATGATTCCAATGGTGTCACCGTGTCCGGTCCACTGCCAGTGGCGCCCGGCACACCGTCCGCCCGTAGAGTAGTGTTCCGAGAAGCCCGTTTGCGGAACGCATGGTTATTGCCTGTTTCCAGATAATCGGAACATCCACGCAGGAAGGCTGGCAGAGTGTTCTACTGGATCATGAAGCGGATCTTTATAGGTCCCATTGTGAATCTCCTGTTCAGGCCATGGGTCAAGGGCCTGGACAACATTCCCGCTACCGGTGCCGCTGTCATCGTGAGTAACCATCTATCCTTCTCCGACTCAATCTTCCTGCCCCTGGCTGTGCCTCGGCCGGTGGTCTTCCTCGCCAAGTCGGAGTACTTCACCGGCAAAGGCCTGAAGGGCAAGCTCACCGCCATGTTCTTCCGGCTCAGCAACCAGCTGCCGATGGACCGCTCCGGCGGTGCCGCATCTGCGACGTCGCTCTCCGCAGGCGAGGAGATCCTGAAGTCCGGCGGGATACTCGGCATTTATCCGGAAGGCACCCGCAGCCCGGATGGCAGGCTGTACCGGGGCAAGACCGGTGTGGCCAAATTGATCCTTGCGACCGGCGTTCCAGTCATTCCTGTAGCGATGATCGGTACGGATAAAGTCCAGCCCATCGGCCGGCGTCTTCCGAACATCCGCCGGGTAGGAATCATCATCGGGGAGCCGATGGATTTCCGGCGTTATGCCGGAATGGGAGACGACCGTTTCATCCAGCGCTCCGTCACTGACGAAATTATGTACGCCCTGATGAGGCTCTCCGGCCAGGAGTACGTCGACGTTTACGCCAGCAGTGTCAAGGAACGTCTTGCCAGTGCGAAGACCGCAGGCAAGAAGGCGGCAAAGAAGCCGGAACGTGCAGCAGACCCGTCCCGCCAGGCAGCTGTTCGGCTGGAAGGTTCAGTGCCCGCACCGGCGGCGCCGTCGCCGTTGGACACCTCACTGCCGCCGAGCGCCGAAAGCCCTTTGCCCGGCGAAGTCCGCACGATCGGGCGAGAGGCTGGAGAAGCCGGCGACCCTCCAAAGACACCTGCTCGTGCCAAAAGAGCAAAGGCAAAGCACGAAGGGGATCCCAGCAGCCGGGCTATGTGACGGTACGGAAGCCTTCGGATGACAGGGGAGTCCGCCGTCGTGCGGCGAAGCCATTAGGCTTAAGCAGTGACCGAAACAACCGTGACCTCAGCGTCCCCTTCAGCAACAGCCGACCACGGTCTGGACAAGTGGCGGGAGCTCAGCATCTCCCAGCAGCCCAGCTGGCAGGACTCTGCGGTGCACCGGACCGCGATGAATGAGCTGTCCACCCTGCCTCCACTGGTCTTCGCCGGCGAGGTGGATGTGCTTCGGGAAAGGCTGGCGGCGGCAGCCCAGGGGAAGGCGTTTCTCCTGCAGGGAGGCGACTGCGCGGAAACCTTCGACGGCGCTACAGCGGACAAGATCAGCGCGCGTGTGAAGACCATTCTGCAGATGGCAGTGGTGCTTACCTATGGTGCGTCACTTCCTGTCATCAAGATGGGTCGCATGGCCGGGCAGTTCGCCAAGCCGCGTTCCTCGAATGACGAAACACGCGAAGGAGTAACCCTGCCGGCCTATCGGGGCGACATGGTGAACGGGTACGACTTCACTCCGGAGAGCCGGGGCCATGACGCATCCCGTATGGTGCGCGCCTACCACACCTCGGCATCGACGTTGAACCTCATCCGGGCGTTCACGCAGGGAGGTTTCGCGGATCTTCGTCTTGTTCATCATTGGAACAAGGGCTTCACCGCGAACCCCGCGCATTCGCGCTATGAGTCACTCGCGCGCGAGATTGACCGGGCTGTCCGCTTCATGGAAGCCTGCGGCGCGGACTTCGACGCGCTGACGCGCGTCGAGTTTTTTGCGAGCCACGAGGCACTGCTCCTCGAATACGAACGTGCGTTGACACGGACGGACTCCCGCACGGGACTGCCCTATGACACGTCCGCACACTTCCTGTGGATCGGGGAGCGCACCCGTGACATCGACGGCGCACACATCGACTTCCTTTCACGGGTCCGCAACCCGATCGGCGTAAAGCTCGGTCCCGGCACGTCCCCTGATGACGCATTGGCGCTCATCGACAAGCTGGACCCGAACCGTGAGCCCGGCCGCCTCACTTTCATCACACGCATGGGCGCCAAGAACATCCGGGAGAAGCTTCCCAACCTGGTGTCGCGGGTCACGGAGTCCGGGGCCCAGGTTCTGTGGGTGACGGACCCGATGCACGGCAATACGGTCACTTCCCCGAATGGGTACAAGACCCGCAACTTCGACGACGTCATGGACGAGGTCCGGGGATTCTTCGAGGTGCACAACGCGCTCGGCACCTTCCCCGGTGGGCTCCACGTGGAGATGACGGGTGACGATGTCGCCGAGTGCCTGGGCGGGGCGGATCCGATCGACCAGGAAGCCTTCCTCGACCGGTATGAGTCGGTGTGCGATCCCCGGTTGAACCACATGCAGTCCCTGGAGATGGCCTTCCTCGTGGCCGGCGCGCTCTCACGGCGCTGACGGTCTCTGCCAGTGACAGGAGCCAAACGGCAGAAGCCGCCGCTGTAGCCGTTTGGCTCCTGTCAGGTAACCGTTATGGTGACCGTTGAACCCTCAGGGTGTTCACCCGTGAGGTCCTGGCCGGCGACCAGTCCAAGAACCGGCCTGCCAAAGGCGTAGTCCACTTCGACAGTGAATCCGGCCTCCTCGAGCGCCGCAATCGCTTCTGCCTCCGGCTGGGAGAAGACATCCGGAACCTCGATGATCCGGGGACCCGCGGATAGCGTGAGCGTGACCGTTTCTCCCGGCCGGAGCTGACCGTCGGACGGACTCTGCGACAGGACGGAACCCGCCGGTACCTCTGCGTCGTTGACTGCCTCCGGGGCGATCTCACCGGCCAATCCTGCATCCTCCAGCGCGCTGAGGGCTTCTTCCTCAGGCAGACCCACCACCGGGGGAACCGCAACCGGTTCAGGTCCCTGCGATACGACGAGGCCAATGGCGGTGCCCGCCGGGACTGTCTCGCCTCCCGCCGGGGTAGTGGCGATGACCTCCCCTTCGCCGACGGAGCTGCTGAACTGGCGTGTCACCTCTCCGACGTCGAAACCTGCAGCCACGAGCGAAGCCGCTGCTGTCGCCTCAGCGAGGCCGGACACCTCGGGAACCGCGAAGAGTTCTGGGCCCCGCGATACGATCAGCGCGATCTCTTCCCACGGCCGCACTGCGGCTGCTGGTTGCGGCTCACTCGTGATGACGAGTCCCTCAGCCACTGCGTCCGAGTGGACCTGCTCGGCCCTTGAGGACAGGCCGACCTGGGAAAGAAGGGCCTGCGCGACGCTCAGCGGGCGGTTGGAAACGTCCGGTACGGTTACGAGCGCGCCAGGACCTGTTCCGAGGAACCAGCCGGCTGCGGCGGCCAGCAGTGCCAGAAGGGCGAGAAAGGCGATCAGCAGTGCGCTGCGACGGCGACCATTACCCGGCCGCAATGCTTTCTGCGGTCGCTGTGCAGCTTTTGCCCGCTCTTTCTGGTGCGCCTTGAAGTCCCTGGCTGCAAGCTTCTCCCGAGCAGCCGGGTCGGGTTGCTGTTCGGGCTTTGGGCCTGCGGCTGGAACCGAATCGAATACGGTCGTGGGGTGTGAGCCTTTGCCCAGCACGGTGGTGGGGGACCCTGATCCGCCAATGGCTTCAGTGGGATGCGAGGGTCCGACTACCTCAGTGGCGGAGTATGGACCGGAAATGACTTCCGTGTGAGCGTCGCCGCCGGAATCCAAGAACTTTCCGGACGCTGCGGGTTCATGCTGGTGCTCGCTGCCCAGGTCGAGTTCGGCGTCGGTGAGTGTAGTCCTGATATGGCGCAGTTCGCCGAGTAGGGAATGTCCATCGACGGGGCGTTTCTCGGGGTCGACGGCGGTGCACCAGAGAACCAGTTCGTCGAGGTCTTCGGCCAGCCCAGGCACTCTGGTGGAAGGCGCTGGAACTCGCGAGTTCACGTGCTGGAACGCAACCCGAATGGGGGCATCTCCCTGGTAAGGCTGCGTGCCCGTAAGAAGTTCGAAAAGCATGATACCGGCCGAATAGATGTCGCTGCGGGCGTCCGCTGTCCCTCCGGTCATCAATTCCGGCGGCAAGTACGCCGCCGTGCCGACGAGGGTGCCGGTATTGGTTCCTGCGGACACTGCTCGGGCGAGCCCGAAATCGGCGATCTTGATCCCGCCGCGCTCCTCGAGCAGCACATTCTCGGGCTTCACGTCCCGGTGAATAAGCCCGGCGTCGTGGGCCGCGGCCAATCCCTCGATGACGGGGTCAAGCATGGCGAGTGCCTGGCGCGGGGTCAGACGGCCGCGCTCTCTCAGAAGGTCTCGGAGCGTTCTGCCGGGAACATACTCCATGACCAGGTAGGCGACTCCATGATCCGGTCCTTCTTCCACCCCTTGATCCAGAACTCCCACAACATGCGGGTGAGACAGCCTCGCAGCAGATTTTGCTTCGCGCTCGAACCGCTCAAGGAAGCGCTGGTCCTCGGCAAGGTGGGGGTAAAGAACCTTGAGCGCAACATCCCGCTCAAGGCGCTGGTCCGTCGCCAGGTAGACAGTGGACATGCCGCCGCGCGCAATCCGGGAACGCACGAGGTAACGGCCGTCCACGACGGTGTCCACCAGTGAGTCTCTCGCCCTCTCCCGCACCCTTCGATACTAAGTGAAACAGCGGCCGGCGCCCGCACCAACACAGATCGGTAGGGGCGCCGGCCGCTGTCTGGAAACAGCGATCCCGGGCGGGATTTAGCGGAAGTTCTTCTGGTGCGCCTTGATTGCTGCGACGTAGTTCTTGGTGTCCGAGAACATGCCGTGCGTCTGGACGGAGTATTGGCCCTGGTAGTAGGACGCGATGGCTATGTCCTGGTTCGGGCTGCTGCGCAGGAGCGCCTTGATGATCGCAACACCCGCGGTCGCATTGTCATAAGGGTCCAGGAGGTTCAGCTTCCGACCGACAAGGTCAGAGGCCCACTCGCCGGACATCGGAATCACCTGCATCGCGCCGATGGCGTTCGCAGGGGAGACTGCCCGCTGGTTGAAGCCGGACTCCTGGTAGGAGAATGCCAGCGCCAGGCTGGGATCCACACCCATCTTTCGAGCAGTATCTGCAACGATCGCCTTCATCTCCGCCTGTGAGGGCGCCGGAAGGTTGTTGAGGGTGTGCTTGTTCTTGTTGGCTTCCGCAACCACGGCGTCCGGGTAGGTGTAGTGCAGGAAGGTCGACGGCACAAGGTCGGCGGGCTTCTGTTGCGCGGGTGTCTTTGCTCCGCCCGGAATGGTCAGCTTCTTGCCGGGATAGATGATCGTTGTAGCGCTCAGCTTGTTCGCTGAAAGAAGCGCGTTCAAGCTCACCCCGTGCCTGGTTGCGATCGCGCCGAGGGTGTCGCCGGCCTTGATGGTGTAGGACCCGCCTCCGGCCGGCGCAGCAGGCTTGGGTGCTGCGGGCTTCGGGCCGGTCTGAACGGCCACGTTCGATCCCCCCAGCTTCAGCTGCTGTCCTGGATGGATGATCGAGTTCATCGAAAGTCCGTTAGCCGAGAGGACGGACCCTAGGCTCACGTTGTGACGGGCCGCAATGGCGCCCAGCGTATCGCCGGCCTTCACCACATAGGTGGCGCCGGAGGCGGGTGCAGGCTTGGGTGCGGACGCCTTCGGCGCGGGGGCCGCGGCGGGCCCTGAGAGCTTGATCTTCTGTCCGGGATGGATGACGGACGACATTGACAGCCCGTTGGCCTTGAGCACGGCCGCGAGGCTCACTCCGTGGCGGGCTGCGATCGCTCCAAGTGTGTCGCCCGACTTCACGGTGTAGGTGGCTGCCGACTGGCGGTTGACAGGAGCTGCCTGCTTGGCAGGGGCTGCGGTGGAACCGGAGAGCTTGATCTTCTGGCCCGGGTGGATGAGCGAGTTGACCGTCAGACCGTTGGCCTTGAGGACTGCCTGCATGGCGAGTCCGTGCCGGGCAGCAATGCCACTGATCGTGTCGCCTGCGCGAACGACGTACGTTGCGGGCGAGCTTTGCATGGGGACAAGCTTCGGCACCTGTGTTGCCACCAGGGAAGCGGGGATCACAGCGGAGTTGGCGCTGGTGGCCGGCATGGTCTTCAGCGGCTGGTATGCGACGTGGCTCGAGGCCGGCGCGGCTGCAGCTGGCGCCGCCAGTGCAACCGAGGAGAGTACGACGGCCGGAATTGCGGCGGAGGAAACCGCGATACCTAATCCTCGGTTCTTGAACGGGGTTGTGCAGGCGGCTGGCACGTTCAGCGGCGATGACGGGCGCTGGGCGGTCATTGTCTGTCCTCATCTGTATCGGCGGGCTTACCCGCATGGCAGGGCAAGGAGCGCCAGCCGATGCCGCCGTTATCCCCGAGACCCTTTGGTGCAGTTGATACACAAGTTGTTACTGTTACTTGTGTGACTTATGTGAATCTACACCATGAGCCACGTAGCACAACACCTCAGAAAGTCGCAGTATTTGCGCAGCATTGGCGTGTTGCCACTGGACGCTCCGAGGTCCGCCGCTGAGTGGAGTTGGAGCACGGAGGCATGGCACGCTTAAGGGCGTGAATACACTGGAAACCCTTGTGGGCGATTGGCTCACCCTTCCCGATGTCGCGGAAGCGCTTGACCTGTCAATCACCAAGGTCCATGGCCTGATCAATGAGCGCGCGCTCGTGTCGGTCCGCGTCACTGACCGGAACATCCGCTCTGTGCCCGCAGAGTTCATCACCGATGGGCATGTCCTCGAGAGCCTCAAGGGAACCGTTGCAGTCCTGGGCGATTCAGGCTTCTCGGACGAAGAGATCATCCGCTGGCTCTTCACGGAAGACGAGTCCCTGCCGGGTCGACCCATTGATGCACTGAAGGCAGGGCGAAAGACGGAGATTCGCCGTCGTGCCCAAGCTATGGCCTGGTAGTCACCTGCGCGTCATGCGAGGCCGCCGCGTCAGGCCGTGCGCGTGACCGCGGCCTCGGCAAGGAAACCGAGTGCGTCCCTGCAGACCGCATCCAGGGGTATCGCTTCCAGCGCCTGAAAGCTGGTGGCCGCCCGCTCGGCTATGAGGGCTTCAACTTCTTCTCGCGCACCGGTTTGATCGATAATTCCCTGCAGCTGGAACACCTCTTCCTGACTCATCACCGTGCTCCCGAGCCCAGCATTCAGGGCGTCCTTCTGCTCCGGGCTGGCGGCCTGCAAGGCTTTCGCTATCAGGACGGTCCGCTTGCCCTCGCGGAGATCATCCCCGGAGGGCTTACCGGTGACCGCCGGGTCGCCATAGACCCCGAGCAGGTCGTCCCGTAACTGGAATGCCTCGCCCAGCGGAAGCGCGAACGACGAGTAGCCGGCGAGCACTTCCGGTGTTGCCCCCGCAAGGGCGCCGCCGATACACAGCGGATGCTCGGTCGAGTACCTGGCGGATTTGAACCGCACGATGCCCAGTGCGCGTTCGGCTGCCTCAGCGGGGTCCCGATCCGGTCCGACAGCTTCCTCGAGCAGGTCGAGGTACTGCCCAGCCATGACTTCCGTGCGCATCCGGTTGAAGATCGCTCGCGCCGTGCGAAGCGTCTCTGGCGCCCCGGCGATGGAAGCGAACGCCTCCTCACTGAGTGACAGGCAAAGATCTCCCGCGAGGATGGCCGCACCGGTGCCGAAGTGCGCTGCGTCGAGATGCCAGCGCCCGTTATCGTGGCGGCCTTCGAACTGCTTGTGCACGCTTGGCGCACCACGCCTGATGTCCGACCGGTCGATGATGTCGTCGTGCACGAGCGCGGCCGCCTGAAACAGTTCGAGGGACATCCCTGCGGTGACGATGCCGTCGTCGTCCGTTGCTCCTCCGGCTCCCCTCCATCCCCAGTAACACAGCAGCGGCCGCATCTTCTTCCCGCCGGCGACCAGCCGTTCAATTGCGTCAACAAGGACGGCGCTGTCCGGTGATACGGACTCCAATAGGGTGCGCTGCGCGGAAAGGAAGTCCCGGGTGACTCCAGTAAGTGACTGACGGAAGCGATCCTGCTCGTCCTGGATAAGCGTGGAAGAAGCAGCGATACGGTCGGTCATAGGCCCAGTCTAGGCGCTCCTCATCCGGTGCTGTCCGCTGCGGTGACCGCCGGAGCGGTCGAATTGACCGTGGGCAGCACTAGGATGAGCACCATGTCCATCCGCTCCGATTCCGCTGGACCAGAGGACGCCGAATGCACCATCCTCCACGTGGACATGGACGCCTTCTACGTATCGGTGGAGCTTCTCTCGCGCCCGGATCTCCGCGGGAAGGCAGTGATCGCCGGGTCGCCGTCGGGCCGTTCAGTCGTATTGTCGGCCTCCTACGAGGCGCGGCGGTTCGGAGTCCGATCCGCCATGCCGATGGCCACTGCCATGCGGCTCTGTCCCCACGCGGTGATCCTCGAACCTCACCATCAACGCTATGCCGAGGTCTCCGCCTCTGTCATGGAGATCTTCGGCACCATCACACCACTCGTTGAACAGCTGAGTGTGGACGAAGCCTTCCTTGACGTGTCGGGATCCCTGCGCCGTCTCGGGCCGCCCCGGCGCATCGGTGAGCTCATCAGAAGCACAATTGCACGTGAGCTCGGCATCACTGCGAGCGTCGGGATCGCCTCCACCAAGTTCGTCGCGAAAATCGCGTCAACGCGTGCCAAGCCGGACGGGCTATTGCTGATTCCGGCAGCGCAGACCGTTGAATACCTGCATACACTCCCGGTGTCAGCGCTCTGGGGGGTGGGCACGAAGACACAGGAGGTTCTCGCGCGGCTCGGAATCAGGACCGTCGAAGATGTTGCACGGACACCCGTTTCCGTCCTGCAACGCACACTGGGCGCCACCGGCACACATGTTCACAGGCTTGCCTGGGGGAAGGACCCCCGGCCGGTGACGGTCAGCAGACAGGAGAAGAGTATTGGCGCCGAAGAGACCTTCGCGTCCGATATCGCTGACGACGACACTCTCCGCGCGGAACTGCTTCGCCTGTCGCACCGAACGGCCTCCCGCCTTCGGTCCGCGCAGTTGCGCACCTCTGGGATCTCCCTCAAGCTTCGCTATGCGGACTTCTCCACCCTCACCCGGTCGCGGCGGTTGGCGGAGCCTACCGACAGTGCCCACGCCGTCTACGTCGCGGCGTGCCAACTGTTGGAGTCGCTGGGTGAACGTCCGCTGAGCGTTCGACTTATCGGAATACGGGCGGAGAAACTCGAATCTGCGGCCGGCAGTGCGCACCAGCTGACGATCGACCGCCAGGACGACAATTGGCGTCTTGCCGAACAGGCGCTCGACCGCGTGAACGGCAAGTTCGGCGCTTCAATGATTATCCCGGCCCGGTTATTGAGACCCCCGTCCGGGACAGCAAACGGGGAGGCATCCAACGAGCCGTCGAACGGCTGATTTCGGGCCTTGCAGGGGTCTCCGGCGGCCGGGAGCGGCTTTCCCTCGGGGTGAATGCAATCTATCCTTATTACTAGGGATCGACCAGGTGTTGACCCACTCAGATCAGCAAGCCGCAGCGAACTCGTTGCGGTGGCAGCCGGGAACTAGTTCCCGGCTGAACTCGTTGTTTGGGTTTGAGGGTTTCGGTACCAGTAGCAAGGAGGCAGTGATGGCACTCTCGGAACACGAGCAGCGGCTGCTTGACCAGTTGGAACAACAGCTTCACGCCGACGATCCCAAATTCGCCCACTCCATGGCGTCGAGTACCACTCGCTCGATGTCCACCCGCCGTATCGTGCTCGGTTCGCTCGTGACCATTGCCGGTATCGCGATCCTGCTACTCGGCATCTGGAATCAATTCATACCGGTGGGTGTCCTGGGCTTCCTCATTATGGGCGCCGGTGTTTACTACGCAACAACCAAGACCAAGCTGGACGGCGCCGCCCCGGGAGCCGGCAAAACGGCCAAGGCGTCCAGCTCGCCGCGCGGCGGTTTCCTCAGCAGTCTCGAAGAAAAGTGGGACGAGCGTAAAAGGGATCAACCCTAAGCTCCCCACCTCCTCCACTTTCCCCCACAGGGCCCGCCAAAGGCGGGCCCTGTGTCGTTTAATCGCCACAAACCGACGTTGATGCCCCCTGGCAGCACCACATTCGCAATATCCCCTCCACAGCCCTTCACCTAGCGATATCCGCATGGCTTCGCCGATCAGCGGGAAGAAACAGTTCGACGCACGTGGTGTCGCGTTGACGGGGGAGGATTGTGGAGTAAAGTGGGGGACATAAGAGCGTAGTGGTTACGCTTGGCCCTCCCGATCGGACAGGTGGTGGCGGATGTTCCTAGGAACACACTCGCCACGGCTGGACGAGAAGGGGCGGTTGATCCTACCGGCAAAGTTTCGAGACGAACTGAGCGACGGTTTGGTGTTGACCAGGGGCCAAGAGCGCTGCATCTACGTTTTTAGTCAGCGGGAGTTCGAGAAAGTTCACGAGCAGATGCGGGAGGCACCGCTCTCATCGCGCCAGGCTCGTGATTACATTCGCGTTTTTCTGTCCGGCGCATCAGATGAGGTGCCGGATAAGCAGGGAAGGGTGACGATTCCGCAGGCCCTGCGTACCTACGCAGGGCTGGATCGGGAGCTTGCAGTGATCGGAGCGGGAAGCCGCGCTGAGATCTGGGATGCGACCGCGTGGAATGACTATCTCGAAGAGAAGGAAACGGCCTTCTCCGAAACTGACGAAGACGCACTGCCGGGAATTTTCTGACAGTCGCTGCACCGAGTAACCACAACCCTTAGTAACTACAACAGAGCATTCGCGCTTGCGAAGGTTCTTGGATGAGACCTCCAGCCGCCCAGCGGCCGCCCACCTGACTCACCTTCCCCGGAGCCAGGCAGACGGACGCATGGAGCGGATGGGGATCTGATCGAAGAACAAGCACAGCGTTCACAGCACAGGTGCGCAGCCTGAATGAGTCAGCAGGAAGGAGCGGGCATATGGGGGAGGAGCGTCCTACCGAGGAACGGCACATTCCCGTTCTGCTGGACCGGTGCATCAACCTCCTCGCTCCCGCTATTGAATCGGCCGGTGAGGGCGCCGTCGTCGTAGACGCCACCCTCGGCATGGGGGGCCACTCCGAGGCCATGCTCCAGCGGTTCAATAAACTCCACCTCGTGGGCATAGACCGCGACCAGCAGGCCCTGCGTCTCGCCGGAGAGAGGCTTGCTGCCTTCCGGAACCGCACCGACCTCGTGCACGCCGTGTATGACGAAATTCCCTCGGTTCTCGAAGACCTCGGCTTCGACAAAGTGCACGGCATTCTGTTCGACCTGGGTGTCTCCTCGCTGCAGCTTGATGAGCGTAATCGCGGGTTCGCCTACTCCTACGACGCACCACTCGACATGAGGATGGACACGAGTACCGGGCAGAGTGCCGCCGACGTCGTGAACACCTACTCCGAAGAGGAGCTGCGGCGAATCATCCGCAGCTGGGGGGAGGAGAAGTTCGCAGGGCGCATCGCTTCCGCGATCGTCGCCGCCCGTGGAACAAAACCGTTCGGCACCACCGGTGAACTGGTCGACGTTATTCGGTCTGTGGTTCCGGCAGGAGCCGCCAGAACCGGCGGACATCCAGCGAAACGGACCTTCCAGGCCCTGCGGATCGAGGTCAACGAGGAGCTCTCCGTACTCACCCGGGCCATCCCGGCTGCGCTGGGTTCGATCGCAGTGCAGGGGAGGGTAGTGGTCATGTCCTACCACTCCCTCGAGGACAAGATCGTGAAAGCGGCTTTCACCGCAGGAACCCGATCTTCGGCCCCCGTCGGGTTTCCGGTGGAACTCGAGGAGCACAAGCCGTATCTCAAAACCTTGACCAAGGGTACCGAAGCACCCACGGACCAGGAGATCGCCGACAACCCGCGAGCCGCGTCCGCCAAGCTCAGGGCAGTTGAACGGACCAGAACCAGCCCGACAGACAGGAACGCATGATGAGCCAGTCAGTGCAGGAGAGGCCGTCTGTGCATCGCAGCGCTTACGCAACCGCGCCGATGGTCGCAGGCAATACTGCGCGCGCCCTGCAGAGTCCTGCGATATCGAACCCGGAGACGCAGGCCGGACGGGAACGACGGCGGACCCCGCTTTCAGTGGTTCCCGCCGCTCCCACGCGTGGTCGGGTGCCTTTCGCCGTCTTCTCGATGGCTGCGCTCATCGCCGCCCTGGTGGTCGTCCTCATGCTGAACATCTCCGTCTCCAGCAGTCAATACAAGCTGGTTTCACTGCGTGGTCAGGAGGTTGCCCTTGCTGAGCAGAACCAGGCTTTGACGCAACAGCTCGAGAACCTCAGGGCACCCCAAAACCTTGCAACGGCGGCTCATGAACTCGACATGGTGGCTTCCCCGACTTTCGGAATCATTGATGTAGATTCGTTGGCAGTCAGCGGAACTCCGGAACCAGCCAGCGGGTCTGATGCACCGCCGGTCCTTGTTCCGGCCCCCGCTGTGAATATGCCGAGCGAGGCCGCCGCGCCTGCAGCGCCCGTCGAAAAGGCGGAGCCAGCAGCGGAACCCGCCGTCGAGGAACCGGTCACGACCGCGGAGCCGGCGAGCGGCGGAACCATCCCGGCACCCGCACAAGCCGCTCCCGGACAATAAGCAACCGCAGTAACCAACGCAGCGAGGAACCACGGTGGCACCAGCCGACAACTCCCAACAGGAAACACTACGGGTAGCGCTCGGAGCCGCGAGGCTGAGAGTCGGTCTGGCTTTCGTCCTGATCCTGCTGCTTGTGCTCGGCGTTCGGCTCTTCCAGGTGCAGGGACTCGATTTCGATGGAATGGCCCAGGCCGGCCTGAACAAGCGTCTGGTCACGCAGGAGGTGCCGGCGCTGCGCGGCAGCATCCTGGACGATGAGGGAAACGAACTGGCGCACACGGTCCAGCGGTTCGACATCGTGGTCGACCAGCGGCTGAGCGGCGGCGAAACATTCGACCGGTACAACCCGGAGACAGATGAGCGGGTCGAGGACATCCCGATGGAGCAGGGCTTCGAGGAACTCTCGGCAATCCTCGGCCAGGACGTCGCGACGCTGAAGTCATCCATCCTTGGTGATGCCTCATTCGGTTTCGTCGCGCGCTCGGTGACGCCGGAGGTACGGAACAAGGTACTCGCCGTCGGAATGCCGGGGGTTTACGCCGATCCCACTACTCTGCGTACCTATCCGTCGGGAGCGGTCGCAGGCTCGATCCTCGGCTTCATGAGCGGGGATCGCAGGGCCCTGAGCGGTATCGAGTTGACACAGGACGAGCATCTGACCGGTACGCCCGGCAGCCGCACCTACGAAATCGGCGGCGACGGTATCCGCATTCCCTACGCCACCAATAAGGACGTGCCTGCGCAGGACGGTAAGTCGGTGCGGCTGACCATCGACCAGGACCTGCAGTTTTTCGCCCAGCAGACCATTGCGGCGCAGGTCGAGGACTACAACGCCGAGTGGGGGAACATCGTTGTGGTCGAGGCGAAGACCGGGGCGATCAAGGCGATGGCCGAGTCGACCACGCCGGATCCCAACAACTATGCAGCCACGGATCCCAAATTCCTGGGACCCCTCTCCGTCACTGCGTCGTTTGAACCCGGCTCCACCACAAAACTCATCACCATGGCGGCTGCGCTGGAAGAAGGAATCATCGAGCCGACCAGCAGGTTCGAAACACCGCCCACCTACACGGTGGACGGGCAGACCTTCAAGGATGCTTTCGAGCACGGGACCGAGAAGCGGACAGCCGCCGGAATCTTCGCCAAGTCGATGAATACCGGAACGGTCATGATCGGCGAACAGCTGAGCAAGCAGGAGCGCTATGACTGGCTGCGGAAGTTCGGTATCGGTGAACCCCTGAACGTGGGGCTTGACGGAGAAACAGCAGGCATCCTTCCCACGCCGGACACCTGGGACGAACGTCAGCAATACACTGTGCTCTTCGGCCAGGGACTCGCGCAGACGGCCCTGCACACCGCCATGGTCTACCAGACGGTCGCCAACGACGGCGTTCGCCTGCAGCCGCGGCTCATCGACGCCTACATTGACCCCGACGGCACTGAGCACAAGGTGCCGCAGGCCGAGGGCACGCGCGTTGTGTCGGAGGAAACGGCCGACGAGCTTCACACCATGCTGGAAACCGTGACCGTTGAGGGGTCCGGAGCGTCCGGTGCCCTCGAGGAATACCGCGTGGGATCCAAGACCGGCACCGCGGAAGCACCGAGTCCGCAGGGCGGTTACGACGGATACACACTGTCGTACGCCGGCATGGCACCAATGGAGGACCCCGAATACGTGGTGGTGGTGACACTGCAGCGGCCCCAGGGAGACCTGTACTATCTGGTTCCGGGGGAATCCTTCCAGAAGGTCATGAAATACGTTCTGAACTCGAACAACGTCCCGCCCGCGACCGGTAAGCCCGAAACTTACCCGGTCGTGTACTGATCCGCGTAAGCAGGCCCCAAACGTGTCCACAAATGAACAGTCCGTTGCTGCCGCGCGCATGCGGCCCGACGTCGTCGTGCCCCGAACCATGGATGAGGTGTTATCCGCTCTTCCAGCGGATCTCACCTCGGTGGAGCGGGTAGGTACCCAGAACGACGACGGCGATCCCGTTTCCATCACGGGCGTCACGATCGATTCACGGCAAGTCGTTCCGGGAGACCTCTACATTGCCGTCCCCGGGACAGGACGCCATGGGGCGGACTTCACCGGTCAGGCGATCGCGGCCGGCGCGGCTGCCGTGCTGACGGACGATGCCGGTGTGGCCGCGGCTGAGTCGGCACTTGCCGGACACGACGTTCCCCTGTACCGGGCTGCTCCGGTGCGTGACTATGTGGGCCCGCTTGCCGCCGTCGTTTTCGACAGTCAGCCGGTCTCCGGCCGCCCCACCCTCTTCGGGGTAACCGGCACCAACGGCAAGACCACCACCACCTACTTCCTCAACGCACTCGAATCGGCGCTGGGGAGGAGCACCGGGCTGATCGGCACGATCGAGATCCGGGCCGGCGGGACCGTCATTCCGTCAATTCTGACCACCCCGGAATCGCCCCAGGTGCATGGCCTCCTGGCCCTGATGCGTGAGCGCGGCATCGACGCCGCAGCAATGGAGGTCTCCTCCCACGCCATCGAGTACCGGCGGGTGGACGGAGTCCACTTCGACGTCGCCGGTTTCACCAATCTGACACAGGACCACCTCGATCTGCACGGGAGTATGGAGGAGTACTTCGCCGCGAAAGCCGCGCTGTTCCGGCCGGAGCGCACGCGCCGCGCTGTTCTTCTGATTGATGACCAGTGGGGTAGGCGGATTGCCGACGAGACAGTGGTGGAGACGACCACTGTGTCGGCGACGGGTGAGGTGAAGGCTGACTGGACCGTTTCGCAGATACAGCGGACAGGTCTCGGGCACACGTTCACCCTGCTCGGCCCACAGGGGGCACAGCTGAGGCTTCGCTGCGGCCTCCCCGGAAGTTTCAACATCGCGAACGCTGCGCTGGCCGCCGTCATGGTGCTTGCCTCAGGGGTGGAGGCATCCGACCTGCAGCGCGCTCTGGACGAACACGATCCCTTCACAACCCAGGTGCCGGGCCGCATGCAATTGATCGGCGAGCGTCCTGCAGCCATCGTGGATTTCGCCCACAACCCGGATGCGCTGGCCCTGACGCTGGACTCCGTACGGGTGGCCGACGCCGATTCCCGCGTGCTGGTTGTGTTCGGCGCCACCGGGCAGCGCGATGTGTCAAAGCGTCCGATCATGGGTGCGACGGCCGCTCGCCGGGCAGACATCGTGATCGTCACTGACGATGACCCTCATGACGAGGACGAAGCCGTCATCCGGGCGGGCGTGCTGGAGGGCGCCCACGCTGCCAGGAGTTCGGAGAACCTGACCTGCGAGATCCTGGAGGTTTTCCCGCGTGCAGAGGCTATCGACAGAGCGGTCTCGCTGGCTCAGCCCGAAGATGTGGTGCTTGTCGCAGGACGGGGCCACGAGGTGTGGCAGGAGGTCAAAGGCGTGAATTTGCCGCTGGATGACCGGGTGGAACTGGCCGCCGCATTGACACGGCATGGATTCTCTGTGCTTTCAGGCAACAGGATAGAGTCCTAGATCGTCATGATTGAATTCAGCGCAGCCGACATCGCGGCAGTAACGGGCGGGACGCTCTCGGAGTCCGCCCAGAAGGCTCCGTCCCTCGTCGTCCGTTCAGCGACCACGGATTCCAGGGAGAGCCGCCCCGGCGGTCTCTTCATCGCCAAACCCGGTGAGGCCACCGACGGTCACCACTTTGTCGCCAGTGCTTTCGCCAACGGGGCGGTTCTCGCCCTCGTGGAGCGGATCGTCCCCAACGACGACGGCATTGACTTCCCTGCCGTGTTGGTGCCGGATGCGGTCGAGGCCATGGGCAAGCTGGCTGCCGAAGCGGTGCGCCGCCTCCGCGCCCACTCACCGCTGACGGTGATCGGCATCACCGGTTCGGCGGGCAAGACCACCACCAAGGACGTACTGGCGCAGATCCTGCGCGAAGAAGGCACCACCGTCGCTCCGATCGGGTCGTACAACGGTGAGATCGGCGTTCCGCTCACGATCTTCTCGGCCGAGTACGGCACCCGCTACCTGGTCATCGAGATGGGGGCGACCGGCGTCGGGCACATCGAATATCTCACGTCCATGGTCAAGCCCGACATCGGGATAGTTCTGTGCGTGGGCTCGGCCCATGCGGGGGAATTCGGTGGCGTCGAGAAAATCGCCCAGGCCAAGGGAGAACTGCCCAGGTCGCTTGCTGCCGACGGTGTGGCCATCCTCAATGGAGACGATGCCCGGGTATCAGCGATGGCCGAGCAGACGCAGGCACGAATACTCTTCTTTTCCGAAGACCCGACGTTCGACCGTCCCGGCAGCGGCACGGTCCGGGCCGAGAACGTGTCGCTCTCGGTCGAAGGCAACCCCTGCTTCACCCTGGTTCTTCCTGACGGGAGCAGGCATGAGGTGCGGCCGCTCCTGATCGGACGGCATCACGTTGCCAACCTCCTCGCGGCCGCCTCCGCTGCCCACACACTTGGAATCCCGGGCGAGCGGATCGCGTCCGGGCTATGCAACGCGCGTGCCGTCAGCCGTTGGCGCATGGAGCGCACCGACCGCCCGGACGGCGTAACCGTCATCAACGACGCGTACAACGCCAATCCTGAATCCATGCGCGCCGCCCTTGCCACGCTCGCCGAACTTGGTCGTGGACGACGCACCTGGGCAGTACTGGGTGAGATGCTCGAACTGGGGGAAGACTCCGTCACGGCACACGATGCCCTCGGGCGCGTGGCGGTGCGGTTGAACATCTCCAAGCTGCTCGTTGTCGGAGAAGGAGCCAAGGCGCTTCATACGGGTGCTGTGCTGGAAGGATCCTGGGGAGACGAAGCGATTTTCGTGAACGACGTGGCGGAGGCCGAGGCAGTGCTGGCAAGCGAGCTGCAACCCGGGGACCTTGTCCTGGTGAAGTCATCCAATGGCGCCGGGCTACGTCATCTGGGCGATCGGCTAGCATTGGCCACGGAATCGCCGACGGCGGTGCCCGCATCTGACCAGGGGACACAGGTTGAGTCGAGTGAATCCGGTCCAACGAACCCAGGGGGACCCTCGCTGTGATCTCGCTGTTGATTGCCTCCGCGTCAGCCCTTGTGCTGGCGCTGGTGGGTACGCCCCTTTTCATCAGGCTTCTCGTGCGCAAGAGTTACGGGCAGTTCATCCGCGACGACGGTCCCACGGCTCACCACACCAAGCGCGGTACACCCACCATGGGCGGTACCGTCATCGTGGGCTCGGTGGTGTTGTCGTACTTCGCCACCCATCTGATCATGAGCGCTGCGGGGGACTCCCAGGGGCCAACGGTCTCCGGACTTCTGCTGCTGATGGTGACAGTGGGCATGGGCGTGGTCGGATTCTTCGACGACTACATCAAGATCTCCAAACAGCGCAGCCTCGGCCTCAGCGCGCCGGCGAAGATCATCGGTCAGACCCTCGTCGGTGTGGTTTTCGCCATCCTCGCCCTGAACTTCCCCGACGAGAACGGCCGCACGCCGGCATCGACGGCCATCTCGTTTGTCCGCGATACGGCTTTCGATCTGGCCTTCGCAGGTTCCCTGATAGGGGCAATCCTGTTCGTTCTCTGGTCGAACCTCATCATCACCGCAGCTACCAACGGCGTGAACCTGGCTGACGGCCTGGATGGACTGGCGAGCGGCGCTGCGGTCTTTGTCTTCGGCGCGTACATGCTCATGAGCATCTGGCAGTTCAACCAGCGCTGCGCGTCGCCGGATGTTCCCGCCAACATCTGTTATGAGGTTCGCGATCCGCTGGACCTCGCGTTGATTGCAGGCGCCATGTGCGGTGCCTTGGTCGGCTTCCTCTGGTGGAACACATCGCCCGCCAAGATCTTCATGGGTGACACAGGGTCGCTCGCAATCGGTGGGGCCATTGCCGGCTTCGCAATCCTCTCGCGTACTCAGCTCCTGCTCGTCATCATGGCCGGACTGTTCGTGATGATCACCCTGTCCGTCATCATCCAGGTTGGATTTTTCAAGCTGTCAGGCGGCAAGCGGGTTTTCAAGATGGCACCCCTCCAGCACCACTTTGAGCTCAAGGGCTGGCAGGAAGTAACGGTGGTTGTGCGCTTCTGGATCCTCGCCGGGCTCTTCGTCGCCGTGGCTCTCGGTATTTTCTATGCTGAATGGGTCGTGCTGCTGTGAGCGAGGCAGGAACATCGAACCGCCTTGAGGGGCTGACCTCCTGGGACGCTGACTGGGCAGGGCTCAGGGTGCTGGTAACAGGCATCGGGCTGTCGGGATTCTCTGCAGCGGACACCCTCATCGAACTTGGGGCTCGCGTTGTGGTCTGTGACGCTACCGACTCCGAGGAGACTCAGGCGAAGGCGGACACGCTACGCATTGTCGGAGCAGTGGACGTGCTGCTCGGCCCGGTTACGGCCCAATCGCTTCCGCTCATCGACGGCGAGGCGCCCGAGCTCGTGGTCACCTCCCCGGGCTGGAGTCCAGCCCAGCCGCTGCTTGCAGCCGCTGCAGCAGACGGGATCCCCATCTGGGGTGACGTGGAACTCGCCTGGAGGGTGCGGGAGCGGGCAGGACGTCCCACCGCCGAATGGCTGACCATCACCGGAACCAACGGCAAGACCACCACAGTCACGCTCGCCGAGTCCATGCTCCGTGCAGCGGGCCTGCGCGCCATTGCCGCAGGAAACGTCGGAACTCCGCTGCTCGACGCCATCCGGGATCCGCGAGGTTACGACGTGATCGCCGTCGAACTCTCCAGCTTCCAACTGCACTGGAGTTACACCCTTGCCCCGCTGGCAAGTGTTTGCCTCAACCTCGCAGAAGACCACGTCGACTGGCACGGCGGTTTCGAGGCCTATCGGGCAGACAAGGCGAAGATCTACGAAAACACCCGGGTGGCCTGCGTCTACAACGTCGAATCTCCAGCCACCGAGCGGATGGTCGAGGAAGCCGACGTTCAGGAAGGCTGCCGCGCCATCGGTTTCACCACGAATACTCCGTCCATCAGCATGCTCGGCGTCGTGGATGGCCTGCTCGTTGACCGGGCCTACATCGAACAGCGCAAGGATTCGGCGGCGGAGCTGGCGGCCGTGACTGACCTCGGTGAGGTGGTCCCGCGGCACCTTGTCGCCAACGCTCTGGCGGCCGCTGCCCTGGTGCGGGCAGCAGGAGTGCCGGCGGGGGCGGTACGCGACGGGATCCGTAATTACCAGCCCTCCGGGCATCGTATCGAGCTGGTCGCAGCCCGGGACGGTGTGCTCTGGATCAACGACTCCAAGGCGACCAATCCGCATGCGGCGCACGCCGCCCTGTCCTCCTTCCACAGTGTTGTCTGGATCGCGGGCGGACTCTCAAAGGGCGTGGACTACAACGACCTGGTTCGCGACAACGCCGGCCGGTTCAAGGCCGCAGTGCTTATCGGAAGGGACAGCACGGATCTCGCGGCCGCTCTCCACCGACACGCTCCGGATGTTCCGGTGATAAACCTTGCCACGGGTCACACTGGTAAGGACGAGTTGCCGTCCCAATCGAGTCCAGATGGCGTCCAGGTCATGCGCGCCGCAGTCACCGAGGCACTGCGCATCGCTGCGGATGGCGATACTGTGCTCATGGCTCCGGCGGCCGCGTCGATGGACCAGTTTCCTTCCTACGCTCACCGCGGGGCCGCCTTCATCGAGGCAGTTCGCGGGATTGTGGAGGGGCAGGGATTCACCGCTAAGGAGTTGTAATGGTCAGCACGCCCACCCGGCATCCGCGCCGGAAGCCGGCGGTGCGACAGCACTCCAGCTCAAGCAGGAACACCTCCGGGAGCAGGCCCGACAACCTCATCTCTCAGGACGCTTCGCCCACTGTCGCGACGGCGGTCGGGCCACCACGCAGGGGCGTTCGAAGCGCCTTCGTCCGTCTGTGGCTTTTCCTCGAAGGGTCGGACCGTCAGACCAGCGGATCCAGTTACTACATGATCCTCGGAGCCACGCTGGCACTGACGGCCATCGGGCTCATGATGGTGCTGTCGGCGTCGTCGGTGGAAACCATCGCGAAAGCCGCCGCCGAGGGCGAGCAGGTGAGCAACGGGATTACCGCCTTCGATCTCTTCCTCAAGCAGGGGATGTGGGCGGTGGGCGGCATCATCCTGATGTTCATTCTGTCGCGGTTCGGCCCGCGAATGTACAAGGCGCTTGCCTGGCCCGGGTTAGGCGTCGCAGCGGTCCTGCTCGTCCTGGTGCTGGTGATCGGCCAGGAGATCAATGGAAACCGGAACTGGATCCAGGTCGGCGGATTCACGATGCAGCCCTCAGAACCTGCAAAGCTTGCGCTTGCGCTGTGGTGTGCAACGGTGCTGGAGCGGAAACGCGGGTTGATCAGGAGTTGGAAGCACGCACTGGTGCCCGTCCTGTTTCCGTTCGGGGGCCTGATCGTCGGTCTGGTCATGCTTGGCGGAGACCTGGGCACGGCGATCATCCTCGGCATGATCCTCGCCGCCGCCCTGTTCTTTGCCGGAGCGCCGATGAAGATGTTCACCATCGCCGGGCTCGTGGGGATCGCCGGCGCCTTCGGAGCGATCCTGCTCAACAGCACTCGAAGTACACGTATCCAGGCCTGGCTGCGCTTGAACTGCGACACCGCAACAGACCCCTGCTTCCAGTCCAACCAGGGTCTGTTCGCCCTCGCATCCGGTGGCTGGTGGGGTGTGGGTATTGGCCAGAGCAGGCAGAAGTGGAACTGGATCCCGGAAGCCCACAACGACTTCATCTTCGCCATCATCGGTGAGGAGTTCGGACTGATCGGCACCCTCGTGGTGATCGCGCTGTTCGGCATCCTTGCGGTGGCCACCCTGCGGGTGGCGCGGCGTTATACCGATCCTTTTGTGCGTATCCTCATGGCTTCCATCCTCGTATGGCTGATAGGGCAGGCCTTCGTGAACATCGGTATGGTCACCGGGGTGCTACCGGTCATCGGTGTTCCGCTGCCGTTCATCTCCTACGGTGGTTCCGCGCTCACCTTCACCCTTGCCGCCGTCGGCCTGCTGCTTGCTTTCGCCCGGCGGATGCCGCCGTCCGCGGCGAGCGACGCTGAAGGCGCCACGAAACCCGAATCCGACTCCGGGATCCGCAAATGAAAGATCAAGAGACTCCATTGACTGAAGACGCCACCCTGTCGGTCGTCCTTGCCGGCGGGGGTACCGCCGGGCACATCAGCCCCCTGCTCG
>NZ_JAPSHV010000218.1 GCF_031179385.1 Arthrobacter sp.
ACGACGACGACGGCGTCCGCTGGCTTGCCCTCTACGCGACGGACACGTCGGTGAAACTGGAGAAGACTTTCCGGCGCGCGCTGACGCACAACCTCGATCTGGAGCGCTTCGTGCTCGACGACGGTGTGCTGGCGAGCGGCCCCGTGCCGCTCGATCCGCGCCTCTATGCAACTCTTCGGCCTTTCCGCCGTGCTGCGCCCTCCCCGCTCTGGCCCCGGGTGCAGGTGCTGAAATACAACCCTTTCCGCCGCGTCGTCTTCGGGCTGACGGTTTCCGGCGGCCTCCGTCTTGTCGGCCGTGCAGGGTCGTCCACGCCGTCGGTGACGCGCGGGATGCTCTCCGAGCTCGCAGCGGGCGGAGTCCCGGTACTGGTTCCCGTTGATCCGGCTGACCTCCCGTCGCAGTTACCGTCCGGGCGCCACGTGGAGTACCTGCCGTGGTACGGCAACGGGGACCTCAGCAGCCTCCCGCATGAGGATGGAGAACAAGCCGCTCGTCAGGCGGGGGCGGCGCTCGCCTTGCTGCACGCGCAACCGCCGATTCACGCGACGCTGTCCTGGCGTGCCCCTGCCGGACGGTTGCGCTCACTCGTCAGGGAGAACACTGTACTGATGCCGGAAAACCACGACCGTCTTGCCCGCGTGCAGGCTCAACTGGAGCAGCTGCTGCGGCGGCCCGGCCGGGCTGCCGTCATCCACGGCGACTTTTCCGCCGATCAGGTGCTGGTGGACGGCAAGAGTGTGCGGCTCATTGATTTCGAGCGGTGTTCCTACGGTGCGGCCGCCTCTGATCTTGGCAGCTTTGCCGCCGTCGAAGCGCTGGGCGCCCAGCAGGTCGACCGCCGTACCATCCTCACGCTGCCACGCACGGCCGCTCTGCTTGACGGATACGGCGTGGGTCCCACCACCGTGAATGAGTCCGAGGTGCTGGGGTGGACCTGCTTCTACCTCCTGAACCGCCTCAGGGAGCCCTTTCGTGCCTGCTCGCCCGACTGGCACGCGCAGTTGGAACACCGCCTCGAAATGATTGAGGAAGTGTTGTGGTGATAATTCCCGACGAGCTTGTGGATGAGCAGGGAAAGCACGTGCAGGTCCTCCGCGCCTGGCCGCGCCACGACGGCAGCCTGACCATCGAGGGCCGGGAAAGCAGCAGCGGTAAGGTTCGGGCGGGTCGGATCGATGCCCGAGGCCGAACGTTGCTGGTGCCTTTCCGCACCGATGCCTCTCTCCCCGGTCTGACTCCGGACGCTCCCGCGGGTGAACTGTTGGTGCACCGGCTGAAGCGACGCGCCGTTGTGCGGACGGACGGGCAGTACCGCAAGTTCGTCGCGGGCGGGAAGGCCCGCTCGGTTGCGGACGCGCACCGGGCGGCGGCAACCTGCCTCGCCGCGTCCGGATTGGCCGTGCCCGACGTCGTCGCCTCCGATGATTTCGGTCTCACCCTTACGGCGGTTCCCGGTCTGAGCCTGTTTGAGCTGGGGCGGAGACTGCCCAACTCTGACGTTGGACCAACCGATACGTCGGCCGATGCCGGCGTCCCAGCGCAACCCAACAGCCCCGCCCCACCCAACCACCCAGCCGAACACGACTCTCTGCAACATAACCAGTGGGGACAGGCCTGGAAGCTGTGGGCGGATCGATGGCCGGCATTTGTGGAAGCGGCGGGCGCAGTGATACCAGCCGTCTCGGGCAGCTACACTGCCACCGATGAAATTGCCACAGTTAAGCGCTGGACGAGTCTCGCAATGTCGACGGGTGCACTTCACTTGCCGGAGGACCGCGTCAGCGGCGCGTTGGCTCTGGTCGCGCGATCGCTGGCGGCCGCGGGCTCCTCCACCGGTGTGGCTCACCGCGACCTGCATGACAAACAGATCCTGGCTGATCCTGAAACCGGTTCTGTCGGAGTGATTGACTGTGACACCTTGACGGTGGCCGAACCCGCTCTGGATCTGGCGAACCTGTCGGTGCATCTGGACTTCCGGGTAGCGCAGGGACTGCTTGGAAGCGGCGCCGCCACAGTGGGGAAGCACAACATTCGCGTGGTCGCTGACTCGCTCCAAGTTCCAGAGGCACGTCTGAACGCCTATGCCGCGGCGACCGCGCTGCGGCTCGCCTGTATCTATTCCTTCAGGCCGCCCTACTGCACGACGGCGCGCAACTGGTTCGCCAGCCTCGAGGCGAACCTCCACTCCGGAAGGCCACTCATCGATGCCGCCGCCTGAGGCTTTCGCCGGCAGGTGAACCGCAGGTAACAAGCCCATGCCGATTC
>NZ_JAPSHV010000103.1 GCF_031179385.1 Arthrobacter sp.
ACGTCGACATCGGTGCCCCGCTGCTTAAGATTCAGCGCCACGCCTATGTATCGAGAACGATGGCGGACTTTTCGATCTCGTATTACCGTGCAGACCGCTACAAGCTGTGGGTACCCCTCCAGCGGCCTGGCGGAAGGTCACCGCGCTCCTACAACGTGAAGCGGTTCTAAGGGCCTCCTAGGCTTAAGGGAAGGCTCTGTGAGCGCATGCTACCTGCGCTCGTGAGGCGGCGAAGAGAGGTGCAGCGGCACCTCCCTGTCGGGCACAGCCCATCTGGTCGTTCTTCGCAGATGGCTCAATATCTGGGCGAGCGGCGAAAAACTGCGTGTGGGACCAGAATCTCTGGCTCTTGATCCACGCTGCCCAATCATTGGCAGTTGTTTACCACAGACGCACGCACTAAAACGAAGGGCGGCCCCGGACCAGTGGTCCGGGGCCGCCCTCGACGATGTTGCAGATCAGTGGCTGGTGATTTCAGCCTTGCTCTTTGCAGTTTCGATTTCGTCGTGGCCACCGTGGCTGTGGGCAGCTACGAGCTCCGCCGGCGTCACAGGTGCAACGCGATCCTCGAAGAAGAAGCGGGACAGGCGCCCACGCAACTTCTCCTTGCCGGAGATCTTCCCATTAGCGTCCGGCTCGGCAGGCTGGACCTCTGGGGATTCGAAGCTGACCAGACGGTGCAGCTTGTAGTCATTCAGCGGCTCATGAACCTCGATGAATTCACCGTGGGGGAGCCGGACAATACGTCCGGTCTCACGGCCGTGGAGGACGATTTCCCGATCCTTGCGCTGCAAGGCGAGGCAGATTCTCCGGGTCACGATGAACCCGATGATCGGACCAATGAAGAACAGCACACGGAGCCAGTAGGTGACGTCGTTCAACGACACCAGGAAGTGCGTCGCAATGAGGTCCGAGCTGGCTGCTGCCCACATGACGCAGTACCAGATCACACCGGCCACACCTGTTGCGGTCCGGAACGGGGCGTTGCGCGGACGGTCCAGGATGTGGTGCTCGCGGGTGTCCTTGGTCACCCAGCGCTCGATCCACGGCCACGCAAACATGAGGCCGAATAGGATACCTGCCGGCACCAGGGCCGGGAGCAATACGTTCAGCGACAGGGTGAAATTGCCGAAGATCACGTACTCAAACGGGAACCCGCCGATGACACCTGGCATCAGTCGAAGCGCGCCGTCCACGAATCCGATGTACCAGTCAGGCTGGGTACCGGCGGAAACAGGGGATGGGTCGTAGGGGCCGTAATCCCAAATCGGGAGGATCTGGAAGTTCGCTGCGATGGCAGCGACAACACCGAAGACGATGAAGAAGAAACCGCCAGCCTTCGCAGCGTAGACCGGTCCAACAGGGAAGCCGACGACGTTGGTTTCCGTACGGCCCGGACCGGGGTACTGCGTGTGCTTGTGGACGACAACCATAAACAGGTGAATGGCGATCATCAGGAGAATCAGCGCGGGCACCACCAGGATGTGCATCACATAGAGGCGGCCCACGATTGAAGTGCCCGGGAATTCGCCTCCGAAGATCAGCATGGATAGGTAAGTACCGATAAGCGGAATCGCCTTGATAACTCCATCGATGATGCGCAGGCCGTTGCCGGAGAGCAGGTCATCCGGCAGGGAGTAACCGGTGAAGCCAGCTGCCAGAGCCAGGATCAGGAGGACGCAGCCGACGACCCAGTTAAGCTCACGCGGACGACGGAAGGCGCCGGTGAAGAACACACGAAGCATGTGCACCGATACGGACGCTACAAAGAGCAGCGCAGACCAGTGGTGTAGCTGGCGCATAAAGAGCCCACCGCGGATATCGAAAGAGATATCGAGGGTCGAGGCATATGCGACGGACATTTCTACACCCTTGAGCGGGACGTAGGATCCTTCATAGTGCGTTTCTGCCATCGAGGGATCGAAGAACAACGTCAGGAACGTCCCGGACAGCAGCAGGATGACGAAGGTGTACAGCGCTACTTCACCGAACATGAACGACCAGTGGTCCGGGAAGATTTTGCGGCCGAATTCCTTGACGATGGAGGAACCGCCAACTCGCGTATCTACGAAGTTGGTGACACGTCCAAGACTGGTTTTCGGCTGATAGGTATCAGATGATGTCGAAGCACTCATGGCTATCCACGCTCCCAGAAGCTCGGTCCGACGGGTTCGTGGAAGTCGCTGGTTGCAACCAGGTATCCCTCGTCGTCAACGCTGATAGGCAGCTGAGGCAAGGCATGTGTCGCCGGACCGAAAATGACTTTGCATTCCTGGGTCAGGTCGAACGTTGACTGGTGGCAGGGGCAGAGCAGGTGATGCGTCTGCTGCTCGTAAAGAGCGACCGGGCATCCCACGTGTGTGCAAATCTTGGAGTAGGCAACGATGCCGTTGTAATTCCAGTCTTCGCGGCCGGGGGACACATGGAGGTCCTCCGGATTGAGGCGCATAAGCAGGACGACGGCCTTGGCCTTTTCCTCGAGCTTGTGCTCAGCTTCGTTCAGGCCTTCCGGAATCACATGGAAAGCCGATCCGATCGTGACATCAGACGCCCTGATCGGTGTGCCGCTAGGGTCGCGTGTCAAACGGACTCCCGCGTCCCACATTGTGTGCCTTAGCACGTCGGGATTCAGATCCTCGGAGAGATCACGCAGGATCCCGATGGCCGGCAGCGGCGCCAGAATCATGGCGCCGAGGAGCGTGTTGCGGATCAGCGGGCGGCGCTTGATGCCCGTTTCCTCGATGATCTCCGTGACCATCGTTTCCGCGATCACGCGGTCTTCTTCGGTGCGGACGGCGTGACGCTCTTCGGCGATCTCGTGATCGGGCATCAGGGTCTTTGCCCAGTGGACAATACCTACGCCAATTCCGAGCATGGCAAAGGCAGTGCCCATACCGAGCAAAAAGTTCTGCAATCGCAGCGTTGCAATGGTCTCATCCAAACGGATGGCAAAGTATCCCACGAAGAAAAGCAGGGTACCGATGATGGAGATTACGAACAGAATCGCAACCTGTTTCTCGGCACGCTTTTCGGCCCGGGGATCCTTGTCGGCAAGGCGCGGGCGGTGTGGCGGAAGTCCAGGATCCTGGAACTTCTCCACTTCGCTCTGACCAGCCGTAGCAACGGTGCCCGAGGATTTCGGACTGCCGTGACTATGGTCGCCCATGATCCCTCTCATCCTTCTCTTGATATATCTCTAAAGATTCTAAGTGCGTGTGTTCAGTAATTTTCCGGGGGCTCTCCGGCCCCCGGGAGGAGATCAGGATGACCGCTGGGTCAGCCAGATCGTGAAGGCGATGATGACACCAAGGCCGGCTGTCCAGATCAGCAGGCCTTCGGAAACGGGGCCGAGTGATCCAAGGGAATTACCACCGGGGGATCCCTGCTCTTCAATGGTCTTCAAGAAGGCGATGATGTCCTGCTTGCCTTCCGGGGAGATGTTTGCATCGCTGAAGACGGGCATGTTCTGTGGGCCGGTAACCATGGCTTCGTAGATGTGCTTCTCGCTCACGCCAGCGAGTGCCGGCGCGAACTTACCGCGGGTGAGGGCACCGCCAGCGGCTGCAGCGTTGTGGCACATGGCGCAGTTTACTCGGAACAGCTCGCCGCCGGCAGCGGGATCACCTTCGCTGGCATCGAGAAACTGTTCTTCGGGAACGGCCGGACCGGCGCCGAGCGAGGCAACGTAGGCTGCCAGCTGCATGGTCTGTTCGTCAGTGAACTGCTTGGGCTTCTGCTGTGCCTGGGGGCCGGTCATCTGCATCGGCATGCGACCCGTGCCAACCTGGAAGTCGACGGCCGCCGCGCCGACACCGATCAGAGAGGGACCTGCCTGGTTTCCGTGGGCACCTTCCGGAGCGCCAACTGCACCCAACCCGTGACAAGTGGCACAGTTGGCCACGAAGAGCTTTTCGCCCTCTTCAATGTCCTGTGCCGAGTATGTGGTGGTTGTCGCCTGGGCCTCGTTGACCGTACCGGCTACGGCGTAAAGACCGCCGGTAACCAGCAGACCCATAAGCAACAGGGCAATGGCCGCCAGCGGATGTCGCCGCTTTTGCGAAAGTGCCTTCACTTCGTGGTTCCTAACTCTGTGGTGCGTGTGCGTCGAATGCAGCTTCTTGAAATTCTGTCCTTCGTAGAAGAACAGTCAAGTAAGGCTTACTTCAGGAAGTAAATGATGATGAACAGTGCGATCCAAACCACATCGACGAAGTGCCAGTAGTAGGAGGTAACGATCGCTGAGGTCGCTTCAAAGTGCCCAAACTTCTTCGCGATATAGGCACGGCCGATGATCAGCAGGAACGCGATCAGGCCGCCAGCGACGTGAAGGCCATGGAAGCCTGTGGTGATGTAGAACGCTGAGCCGTAGGCGTTGGAGGAAAGCGATACTCCTTCCGACACGAGCATGGCGTACTCATAAGCCTGCACGGATACAAAGATGGCGCCCATGATGAAGGTGAGCAGGAACCACTCGACCATTCCCCACCTGGCGATATTGAAGGGGCTGCCTGTGCGGCGGGCCTGAAGGCGTTCGGCCGCGAATACACCAAACTGGCAGGTGAAGGAGCTTGCTACCAGAACGATGGTGTTGACCAACGCGAACGGAACGTTGAGTTTTTCCGTTTCGGCGGCCCACATCTCAGGGGAGGTGGCTCGCAGGGTGAAGTACATAGCGAAAAGGCCGGCGAAGAACATCAGCTCGCTGGAAAGCCAAACGACGGTTCCGACGGAAACGAGGTTTGGGCGGTTCAGCGTAGGATGCGCCGGGGTACTGGGGGCGTGGGTTGCAGTTGTCACATAGTCATTATGTCTATAAATCCACCCAGTTCACCAATGCAGCGGAACGCGTGGCGAGCCCTGATCGTTCCCAGCCCCCGGTATTCCGCGGATTGTCGGCAAAGTTAATATTCAGGCAGTTTCTACAATTCGTAGATAACCTAGGTGTGTGAGCCCTTTTAGTGATGCCCAGACTGCCCTCCGATGGCCCGTCCTGATCTCGGCGCTGATCGCCGGCGAGGACCTCAGTCGAGAGCAAACTCACTGGGCGATGAACACGATCATGGCCGGCGAAGCCACCGACGCGCAGATGGCCGGGTTCCTGGTGGCGCTTCGGGCGAAGGGCGAGACGGTCGACGAATTGACCGGTTTGGTCGATGCCATGGTCAGCAATGCCCGACCGATAGACATACCGGGCGAGAAGCTCGACATCGTCGGAACCGGGGGCGACCGGCAGAACACCGTGAACATTTCGTCGATGGCCGCACTCGTATGTGCAGGAGCCGGCGCACGAATCGTCAAACATGGCAATCGTGCTGCATCTTCGTCTTCGGGGTCGGCGGACGTTATCGAAGCCCTCGGCGTGCGCCTGGATCTTCCCGTCGACAGGGTGGCCCAGGCCGCCGTCGACGCTGGCATCACCTTCTGTTTTGCCCAGGTGTTCCATCCGTCCATGAGGTACGTTGGTACCGTTCGCAGCGAGCTCGGTGTGGCTACGGCATTCAACTTCATGGGTCCCATGACCAATCCCGCGCATCCGACTGCATCCGCCATCGGCGTCGCCGACGCCAGGCTCGCCCCCCTGATCGCCGGCGTCCTTGCTACCCGAGGGCAGCGGGCGCTGGTCTTCAGGGGAGGGGACGGTCTCGATGAGCTCACCACCACCGGCCCGTCGACGGTCTGGGAGGTCCGCGACGGTAAAGTAATCGAAACGGAGCTTGACCCGCTCGATCTTGGGATCCCGCGTGCCACCCTCGACGACCTCCGCGGGGGAGATGCGGCTGCCAACGCGGAAGTAGTCCGGCGCACACTGGCCGGAGACCGCGGCCCGGTGCGTGACGCCGTCGTTCTTAACGCCGCTGCCGCGTTGGTCGCACTGGATGAGTCGGCCGAGGGAACTCTTCAGGAAAGGCTGGCGAAGGGCCTCGCCCGAGCCGTTGAAGCCATTGACAGCGGGGATGCCGCCTCGGCACTGGATCGTTGGATCAAGGTCACCCAGTAGCGTCCGTCCTGAGACAGGATTAAATGGTTGTGGGCCGGAGGATACGTCCTCCGGCCCACACCCATGAGCGCAGCTAGTGGTCGAATCCTAAAGCGAACGCCGCGTCAAGATCATGCTGGGAATAGGCACGGAAGGCGATCTGCGTCGTCGTGGCTTGAACGCCCTGGACCTTGGAGAGCCGGTCCGCGATCACATCGGCAAGATCCTCATGCTTGGTGACCCGGGCAACGGCGATCAAGTCCCACTCACCGGTAACCGAGTAGACCTCGCTGATACCGTCGATCTCCGATATCTCCTGCGCGGACTCCGGGATCCGGGATGCATCAGTCTGGATGAGTACAAACGCTGTAACCACTATTGCTGCCTTTCATCGCACCATTTATGCCTACAACCGAGGTTATGCCACGGTACGGCTTTTGCGTATCTTCATGACCAGTGCCGCGACCAAGCGCCAGCCGACAATGAGGGCACCTAGTACCAGCAGGGTCACGATCTGGAACGACATCGCCAGTCCTCCGCCGGCTAGGCCGCGCAGGAGGAGTCCGAAAGCGACGGCGGAGAGCCAGATAACGACGGCGGCCGGCCAGAGGGCCAGCGGTCCGCGCCATGCCCGGCTAAGGAGCCAACCGATGGCAGCGCCGCCGGCGAACGGCGCGGCGGTCAGGAGGATTCCCGGCAGATCCAGGCCGTGTTCATGCGTGTCGCGTCCGATCGCTGCAAAAAGGACGACGCAGGCAACGTCTCCCGCGAAAGCGAGGACTATGCTGGCCGTAGATTGCCGGGGAACGATTGCAGAAGTCTTCACGAATCAAGCCTACGTCCCTCCAAGCCATTTTCCGGGCGGCGGCTGGGGCAGGGCGGAGCCGGAGGAACGATGAAAATCACACAGGTCGCACAGTATGCGGAGGACCTCGACCGGGCCCGGAGGTTCTATGCCGACTTGCTCCGGCAGGATGCAGCAGCCGTTTTTGACCCACCGGGGCTGGTCTTTTTCATGCTCGACGGCGTCAGATTGCTTTTGGAAAAGGGCGCGCCTTCTGCACTCATCTACCTGCTGGTACCGGATGTGCAGGCCGCGGTCGCCCGGCTGATGGACGACGGTGTCGAAGTCGTGGCGGAACCGCGGTTGATCTTCCGCCACGAGGATCCGTCGCTTGGTCCCGCCGGCAGCGACGAATGGATGGCGTTCATTAAGGACTCTGAAGGCAACACGATCGGGCTGGTGAGTCATTCGGCAGATCCTTCCTTGTAGGCATACTAACAATGCTGTAGCATTGTTGATATGCTCACAAGGACTCGGCTTTGTTATGTATGTACTAACGGTTGATCAGCGAAAGTCCAGGACACGGGAGGATCTGGTGGGCCCGGTCATGGACGAGATTAACAAAGATGCTCTGCGCCCGCTGGTTCTCCCGTTTGACCGGACGGCAGGGGATGAGATGCAAAGTCTCATTGATGATGCCTCCGTCACCTTGAGCATCGCTATGGAATTGGCCGTGAGCGGGCAGTGGAGTGTTGGCATCGGTATTGGCGAAGTGCGAAAGCCTCTGCCAGCCAATACCCGTGCCGCCTCAGGAGAGGCATTCGAGCGGGCGCGCGCGGCAGTGACGGCTGCCAAGAACGCTTCCGGAAATATCGCCGTGTCGGGTCAGAGCGCGATGGCTGCACAGGCAGAGGCTTTATTGCAGTTGCTGGTCTGCGTTGCGCGGAAGCGCAGTGCCATGTCTGTCGAGGCGGGTATTCTCAGCGACCAAGGGCTTACGCAGCAGCAGATTGCCCGTCAATTGGGGATCAGCCAGCAGGCCGTCTCCAGTAGGCTCCAGAGCGGGTTGTGGCAGGAATCGAGGAGGGTTCATGCTGTCGCAGAATCACTCCTGGAAGGTGCAGATCTGTGAGTCTCGCCAGTCTGATTCTGCTGTGCTTGGCTGCCCTCATTGCAGTACCTATGTATGGGGATCGGTTCCGAGGCAACGGGAACGTCCGTTTGTATTCGCTTAGCGCCATTTCGCTTCTGTGGCTAGGGGTTGCGGCATTGCTGGCCAGCATCAGCGATGGTGGCCTCGGAGCCGGTGTCTATGCATTCGCCGTTGCCGCGGCCGCCTTCGGCGGTGGGCCTTTGACTGTCAGCATCCTCTCGTTGTCCTTCAACGCCTTACACCCGGAGAACAGGGGGAAGGCGGAGAAGGAGCCGGTCTTGCGGGGAGGTGCCTGGATCGGCGTTCTGGAGCGCACCGCCATCTCAGCTACCCTCTTGGCAGGTTGGCCGGAAGGGCTGGCCGTAGTGCTGGCAGTGAAAGGCTTGGGCCGTTACTCCGAACTGGGCCAGTCCGGCGCTGCAGAACGGTTCATTCTGGGAACCTTTGCCAGCGTGCTGTGGGCCGCGGCCGCAAGTGGAATCGCAGTACTTCTCCGCTAACTGGCCCCGCCCGCCTGACTTCGTCCGGGGCGCAGCGGGACGTCCCGCGGGCACTTTTCGGATCAGCGGCTATTGCAGATCGACTTTACGTATGGCATAACAAGCAACATGCCGTCAGTCGACGTTATCCGGACCGAAGTGTTGCTGGAATGTTCTGCGGATCATGCCTGGTCGGTGTTCGTGCATGAAAAAGGCCAGTGGTGGCCGGAGATGGACTTCTGGCCGGTGGCAGGCTCGCTGTTGACCGAACATTGGGAACTGGACGGTGTTATGTTCCAGGCCAGGGGCGTCGTTGAAGACGTTGTGGACGGGCGCAGGCTTGTATTCTCCTGGCGCGAAGACGATTGGGAACGCCCGACTCTCGTCGAGATCGCCTTTGAATCTGCCGGAAACGGAGCACTGGTCCGTCTGAGCGAATCCGGCTTTGCGGGCCTGTCCGACGGTGAATCGCTCGCGGCCGACCACAGCGCGGGCTGGATTTACCACCTCCAAACCCTCAAGGACTATGCAGAACGTACTCCGCCAGGCTAGCTGCCAAGCTCCTGGGCGCCGTCCTGTTTGGGCGCTCTTGGGCTAGTTCCTGTAGCGGAATTATGGTTTTGTTATGTGGAATAGATGTACCTATGGCGTAAATCGCGGTCAGGAGTTCCGAGCGTGGGGCTACTCAGCCCTCTGCGGGATGGATGGGTTGATACGGCGTGAGTCAAAGTCCGCAGAGCGCCGCGCAGATCCTGCCGGCTTTATCCCGGCGCCGCTTTGCCTTGGTGCGGAGCGTAGGCCCGCAAGCCGGGCAGGCGTGGTGGACCCGGGGGAGAGGTGTGATCATCCGGGTAGCGGCGGAAGCGGCGGAAGCGGGGGTGCAGGGCGGTCTGGCGACCAGGCTTGTGTGTTCATCGAACTCGCCGGTGTAGAAGTCCGGATAGATCCACTGTGCGCAGATATCCGATTAACCTTGTGGTTGGCACAGGCTCCGCGCACAGTGAGATGCCGTTTTCGATAGGTCGGCTGCCAGCCGTTGCAACCGGCGACTTTCTCAGTCGGGACTTCGCCGTCCGACCGTGTTCCTCGTGTGCCGGCGCTAGCGATTTACTGGCGCTCGGACAGTGGGGCGGGCATTTAGGGGAGCAGGCAACGTTGCCAATCGAGTTTGGTCGAAGTCGCCCCCAATCCGCTTCCCGAGTCCTAGATTGACATAATGTAGATTATCGGCGAAATAGAATGGGCTGCTGGGAGTGGCGGAGCATCAGCAACCTGGGCCACTCGTGGACGTGTGGCGATGCTTGGGTGCGACGCTTTCACGGTGACGTTTTGATC
>NZ_JAPSHV010000219.1 GCF_031179385.1 Arthrobacter sp.
GAACGATGGGGTCAGGAAGTGCTGCATTGCCCCTTCTGCCACGGCTGGGAGGTCCGCGACCAACACATCGGTATTCTCGGCACCAGCCCCATGTCGGGCCACCAGGCCTTGCTGTTCCGCCAGTGGAGCAGCAACATCACCCTCTTCCTCAATGACACCGTAGAGCCCACCGAGGAAGAGTGGGAGCAGTTGGCTGCCCGCGGCGTGACGGTGGTGGACGGTGCAGTAGCGCGCGTCCTGAACGATAACGACGGCGGGCGGCTGAGCGGCGTCAAACTCGCCGACGGGCACGTGGTGTCTTTAGAGGCTCTTGCCGTCGGGCCGCGGTTCGTGGCCAACACCGGCATCTTCTCCAGCCTCGGGCTGACCCCGGTTCAGCACCCCATGGGCGTCGGCGAACACCTCGCCGTGGACGAGATGGGTGCCACCGAGGTCGACGGTGTCTGGGCAGCGGGAAATGTGGCAAACCTGATGCTGCAGGTCTTGCCGGCCGCTGCTTCGGGATCGATGAGTGCGGTTGCCATCAACAATCACCTCATGGCCGAGGAACTGCAGCAGGACCTCGCTGACTATCGTGCTTCATCGAACCGGCCCTCTCCCGATTCTCTCTCTTCCGTGCCCGCCCGCGGAGAGAGCAGGATAGGAGCGGAGGTTTCCTGATGCATGCACACCACCATCACCATGAGCACGAACCACGCGCGTTCGACGAAGCGTTCTGGAACGCCCGGTACGGCGAGAAGACCCGCATCTGGAGCGGTCGGCCCAATCCCCAGCTCGTGGCGGAGACCGGGGGCCTGACTCCCGGTACCGCGCTCGACGTCGGCTGCGGGGAGGGTGCGGACGCGCTATGGCTTGCCGAACGCGGTTGGGACGTGACCGGCGTCGACATCTCCACCGTTGCGCTGGCCCGCGCTGCGGAGCACGAGCAGCAGCAGCGCAAACCCGGCACCCGGCCGGTCCGCTGGGAACACCACGACTTCACGCAGTGGCAACCGCCGGCACAGGCGTTCGACCTGGTCACCGCACAATACATGCACCTGCCGACCGTGCAGCGCGAGCCGCTGTTCCGGAACCTGGCAGAAGCCGTCGCACCCGGAGGCACCCTGCTGATTGTGGGGCATGACCCGTCGGATATGCAGAGCGAGGCAGCCCGTCCCAACCTCCCCGACCTTTACTTCACAGGGAAGGACATCGCGGACATGCTCGGCGAGGGTTGGGAGCACGCGGTGATCGAGTCACGCCCGCGGGAAACCAGCGGCCCCGATGGCGCGACACTCGCCGTGGCTGATGCCATTTACCGGGGCCGCCGCCGCAGCTGAGGAGCTTCCGTCAGGAGACGACGAGCGCTTCCAGGTCGTCGAAGAATGCCTGGTAGCCCGCTGCCGTCTGCTCGCGCTGTTCCTCGGAAAACTCGGGGGCTTCCTGCACGAGCGTCATCTGGGTTCGGCCGTCCACATCGGCGAAGGTGACATGGATCGGAGCTCCGGGGTCGGTACCGGGCCGGTCCGTCATGGTCAGGGCGAGCCGCTCGGGCGGAGTCACCTCGGTGTACTCGCCTTCCCAGTTGATTGTGTTGCCGTCGGGAAGCTCCATCACTGCACGCCAGCTGCCACCGGGCCGGACGTCGAGCACCAGGGAGTCAAGCGGCACGTTCACCTGCGAGCTGCCGAACCAGACAGCAAAGTCTGCGGGGTCGGTCCATGCCGCGAAGACGCGTTCCCTCGGTGCAGCGAAGGTGCGGGTGACGGTGATCTGGTGAGACATGCGGGTCCTCTCCTGAGTGCGGTGGTGGAGCCAGGGTTACGCAGCTGGTTGCGCTGGATATCCTACGCGCGGCCCTTCAAAATGGCGTACCAGTACAGCCGCATGAACCCGTACCGTTCCACGAGCCAGGTCAGGCGCTTCTCTTTGGCGAGGCCTTTCCAGCCGGGAACAGATGGCTTGGGCGCCAGGGTGTCATCGAATTCGGCAAGCACCACTGTAGAGCGGGTGACGGTGAAAGGACAGGCGCCGTAACCGTTGTACTTCTGGCTTGGCTCGCTGCCCTTGAGCACAGATTTCAGGTTCTTCGCCAGGACCTTGGTCTGCTGGCGCAGCGCCGCGCCCGACTTCGAGTTCGGCGTCCCGGCGGCGTCACCGAGCGACCATACCTCCGGGTGGGTGATGTGTCGGAGGGTCTTCTTGTCGACGGCGACAAAACCGTCGTCGTCGGCCAGACCGGTGGAGCGGATCCAGTCCGGAGCGGACTGCGGCGGGCAGGC
>NZ_JAPSHV010000220.1 GCF_031179385.1 Arthrobacter sp.
GTCTGCTGATCACTGGTCCGAAGAAGGCTACGCCCTGAGGAGGCTCGAAATGGATGATCGGTGTGCCGACGTCCTTTCCGGTATGGGCAAGCGCTTCGTCGGTTTCGGCCTGGATGATCTGGTCGAGGGAGTCGTCGTCGAGGGCTTTCGCCAACGTCGACGGGAGGTTGGCTTCCGCCAGGATCGGCTCCAGGAAAGCCCGGGTCCCGTGGTGCTCGGCGGCTCCGGATTGGGACGGGTCGTCACGTTCCGTGTCGAAGATATGGGCACCGAGTCGGGAGTACAGGGTTGCAACGGCGTCAGCCCCGTGCTCCTTCCGTGTCTGGGCGGCGACGCGAAGGAGGCGCAATCCGGCAGTGTGCCCGGCTTCGTAGCCTTCAGGGAAGTGCGAGTCGTAGTCGACAGAGGCATTGAGAAGGCGCAGCGAAATGAAGCGCCACTCGACGGAGTAGTCTCGTTCCGCCATGACCAACCGAACCCATTTACTGGTCATCCACGCGAAGGGGCAGACTGGGTCGAAGTAGAAATGGACGTCGGCGTTCTTGACCTGGTCAGCGTTCATTCGGCCACTATAGGGTCCCGACTAACTCAGTTCCACGCCGCCGTCGTCGTTGATGCGCCAACCCGGATTGTGGGCTATTTCCCAAACGACACCATTCGGGTCCTCCACATGCGCGTGGAAGATACCGCCGAACTTGCCCTGCGCCGGTTCTTTGAGCACGGTGCCGCCAGCAGAGGCCATGGACTCGACGGTTCGCCGAACGGCTTCGGGACTGCCGACATTGTGCGAGAGAGTCACACCGGATACGTCCGGCGCAGCAGATCGGCCGAGGTCCTCAGCGAACTTGTCGGCATCGAACAGGCCCAGTAAAAGTCCGGGCGCCACCTGGTAGAAGAGTATCTCGCCCGGAACGTCGAGCTTTGCTTCCCACCCGAGCCCGTCCTGGTAGAAGGCGCGGGCGGCGTCGAGGTTCCGGGTGGCAAGCGTGATGAAATGCAGCCGTTGGTCCATGTGGCAGACCCTAGTATGGCTGACGGAACCATTGCCAGCTTCCTCCCGGAATCGAAAGTGAGTTACTCATGTCCATTGTTGTCACCGCAGTTTTCACCCCTGCGGAAGGAGCCTTCGAGCAGGTAGTTGAAGCGTTGCGTCCGGTTATCGCAGAGGTTCACCAGGAACCGGGTTGCCTGCTCTACGCCATCCACGAGGCGCCGAACGGTGACATTGTGATGATCGAGAAGTGGGAATCCGTGGAACTGCTGGATGCACATGGTGCCGGTGACGCAGTCAAGGGTCTCAATAGCTCGCTCGAGGGATTGCTGAAGAAGCCGGTCGAGGTCACCCGGTTGACCGCGATTCCCGCCGGAACCGCGGACCAGGGCGCTCTCTAGGAGCCCGAAGCGGCTTTCGGTTCCCAGCCGATCGCCGGCGCCACGTGCTCGGCGATGGTGCGCAGCAGCTTTGCGTTGTAATCGACGCCAAGCTGGTTCGGCACGGTAAGCATCAGCGTATCGGCGGCGCGAACAGCGTCGTCCTTGACTAGTTCGGCTGCGATCTGGTCGGGTTCGCCGATGTAACTCTTGCCGAACCGGGACATCGCGCCGTCGAGCACGCCCACCTGATCGCGGGTCTCCCGGAGAGCGCTGAGCGCGAAGTAGTGACGGTCTTCGTCGTCGACGATCGGGATGACGCTCCGGCTTACTGACACCCGAGGCGTGAAGCTGTGTCCCGCTGCAGTCCACGCGTCGCGGAACAGCTGGATCTGCTCGGACTGCAGCTGGTCGAATGGAACGCCGGTGTCTTCGGTGAGCAGCGTGGAGCTCATCAGGTTCATTCCCTGTTCGGCGGCCCATACCGCGGTTTTCCGTGTGCCGGCGCCCCACCAGATGCGCTCGCTCAGGCCAGGGGAGTGCGGCTGGACGGGCAGGAGACCGGCGCCCTGCCGTGGATCAGCCTGAGCGATGCCCGCGCCGCTGATCGCGTAGCGGAACACCTCGGTGTGACGGCGTGCCATGTCGCCGGGGTCTTCACCATCGGCCGGGACATAGCCGAAGTTCGCTGCACCGTTGAGGGCGGGCTCCGGGGACCCGCGGCTGATGCCGAGTTGCAGCCGGCCGCCGCTGATCAGGTCGGTCTCTGCTGCTTCCTCCGCCATGTACAACGGGTTTTCGTACCGCATGTCAACGACGCCGGTGCCGATCTCAATGCGCGAGGTGC
>NZ_JAPSHV010000104.1 GCF_031179385.1 Arthrobacter sp.
CAGGGCGCAGGAGGAACCCCCACCGCCTCTGCCGTCCTCGGTGACGTGATCAGCTCGGCCAGGCGCATGGTCCTCGGTGGTCCCGGACGCACCGAGACCACTACCGGCCATGTTCCCGCCCTGAGCATCGACATGGTCAACACGAGCTACTACATCGGGCTCGACGTCGCTGACCAGCCGGGCGTGCTCGCCAAGATCGCCCACCTGTTCGCCGAGCATGGCGTGTCGATCGAGACCATGCGGCAGACCATCCATCCAGCAGCCGACGGCGGTGCAGCCAGTGCGGAACTCCGGATCGTGACGCACCGCGCGCCGGAATCCGCTCTGGCGGCGACTGTGAAACACATCCAGGACCTTGACGTCATCAACGCGGTGACCTCCGTCCTCCGAGTAGAGGGAGTCTGATGGCTCACCAATGGCGCGGAGTAATCCGCGAATACGCTGACCGGTTGCCCGTCACGGAATCGACGCGGGTGATCACCCTCGGTGAGGGTGGAACGCCCCTGGTGCACGCACCGGCGCTGTCGGAGCTGACCGGGTGCAGTGTGTACCTGAAGGTTGAGGGGATGAACCCCACGGGATCCTTCAAGGACCGCGGTATGACGATGGCCATCACCGCCGCTGTGGAGGCCGGTGCCAAGGCAGTCGTGTGCGCGTCCACCGGCAACACCTCCGCGTCTGCCGCGGCTTACGCCACACAGGCTGGATTGACCTGCGCGGTGCTCGTCCCGGACGGCAAGATCGCCATGGGCAAGCTGAGCCAGGCCATCGCGCACGGAGCCGAGTTGCTTCAGGTCCACGGCAACTTCGATAACTGCCTGGAGGTCGCCCGGAAGCTCGCTGAGTCCTACCCGGTGTTCCTCGTCAACTCGGTGAACCCGGCCCGCATTGAGGGACAGAAGACCGCCGCGTTCGAGGTTGTCGACTTCCTCGGTGACGCTCCGGACTACCACCTGCTCCCGGTCGGCAACGCCGGCAACATCACGGCTTACTGGAAGGGCTATAAGGAGTATTCACAGCCTTACACCTCGCAGACGGCCGGAGAGCTTCCCGCCGTGTCCACCAAGACTCCGGTGATGTGGGGATTCCAGGCCGAGGGCGCGTCTCCGCTCGTGAAGGGCTATCCCGTAACCGAACCTGACACCATCGCCACGGCCATCCGCATCGGTAACCCGGCGTCCTGGGAGCAAGCCATTGCAGCGCGGGATGAGTCGGGAGGACTCATCGAGGCAGTGACGGACACGGAAATCCTTGACGCGCACCGCTGGCTGTCATCCCGTGAGGGTGTCTTCGTTGAGCCCGCCTCGGCTGCAGGAGTGGCCGGGCTGCTCAAGAAGCACGCCGCCGGCGAGGTGCCCCAGGGCAAGACCATCGTGATCACTGTGACGGGCCATGGCCTCAAGGACCCGCAGTGGGCGTTGAAGGCAGCGGACGGCTCCGATGTCGAGCCCACCAAGGTGGAGTTCGACGTCGTCAGTGTTGCCGGCGCGCTGGGTCTCGCCGATGCGCACGTGGGCCAGCCGGCAGATGCTTAGTGGAGCACAGGCGGTGACCTCGGCAGCTGTAGTCGCTTCCGGGCAGGAGGTGTCGGTCGAAGTGCCGGCGACCAGCGCCAACCTGGGTCCGGGTTTCGACAGCCTGGGCCTGGCGGTTACCCTGTACGACTCAATCCTCGTCCGGACCACTGAGTCCGGCACGACGACGGTGACGGTCACGGGGGAGGGTGAGGAAACCCTTCCCAGAGATGAGACACACCTTGTCGCCGCCACCATACTGGGCACCCTTGAGCGTGCGGGTTTCTCAAGTCCGGGCCTGGAGATCGAAACCCGCAACGTCATTCCGCACGGCCGTGGTCTTGGATCCTCGGCTGCTGCGATCGTCTCCTCGGTTCTGGCGGCCAACGCACTGCTGCCGGAGTCCGCTCAGATGGACGGTCCAGCGGTACTGCAGCTGTGTTCCACGCTTGAGGGGCACCCTGACAACGTTGCGCCGGCACTGCTGGGATCGCTGGCGGTGTCCTGGGAAACCGGCCGGGCCTACAAGAGCACCATCATTCCGGTACACCCTGATCTGGTGCCCGTCGTGGCCATTCCTGCCAGCGAATTGTCCACGGAGGCGGCCCGCGCATTGCTCCCCGCCTCTGTTCCGCACAACAGCGCTTCCTCGAATGCAGGGCGGGCCGCACTCCTGGTGCACGCGATGACAACAGCGCCGGAGTTCCTTCTCGAAGGGACCCGGGACCTGCTGCATCAGGACTACCGCGCCCAGGCCATGCTGCAGAGTGCAACGTTGATGCGGGCGCTGCGTGCGGAAGGGTTCGCTGCCGTCATCTCGGGCGCCGGTCCCACCGTCATGACCCTCGCTGTCGGCGAGGGACAGGCATCGGCGGTCATTGAGGCCGTCGAGCGCATTGTTGCCGCCGAAGAGGACAGCGTTGAATGGCGTGTTCTTCGGCTGAACGTTGACACAGAAGGTGCTAAAGTGAAGGTGCACCAACGGTAATAGCCAGCTTGTATCGCTGACGCTAATCACGCATTGATATCACGAAGGCAATTCCGTACTCAGATGTGCTTCTGTTGATCTGGCCGTCACATTCTGTGACCGTCGTGAAACTGCCTGTGTGTCAGCAGTGGCTCAATCTCAGGTGTACCTCCCAGAACCTGATGCGGCAGCTCGTCACGTGGTGACTGCTCCGCACTGGGGTTAGAGGTTTCAGCTCGGCCCCACCGGAGAGCATCCGGTCAGCACCGAAAACCTTAGCTACCAACTCTTCTGACTTGGCGGCGGGCAAACCAAAACCGCGATCCACATCAGAGATGGATCGCCCGACGAGGGGGAAGGAATCCTTCGTGACTCAAACCACTGACCTGCCGACAGGCGTGGATACTCAAGCCGCCGAGACGAACGGCGCACCAGCTTCCAAGAGTTCCGGGCTTGCCGGACTGAAGCTCGCTCAACTGCAGGCCCTTGCCGGCCAGCTAGGCATTTCCGTGGGCTCCCGCATGCGCAAGGGCGACCTGGTGGCTGCAATCTCCGACCACCAGCGCGGTTCGGCAGTAGCGGACCGACCCAAGGCAACAACAGCAGCAGCTCCCGTCCAGGAAGACGCGGCGCCTGCCACCCGCAACGGCGCCGTCCAGAACGGTGCCGCTGCGCCCGAGCAGGAACAGGCATCGGAGCCTGCCGAGAGGCCTTCGCGCACCCGCAACCGCAACCGGCGCGCCGGCAGCGACGGGGTCGTCAAGACCGAGCAGACCACGCAGGACGCCGTGTCCGCCGAGCCGGCAACGGCTGCGCCTGCTGATGCCGCGCCCGTTGATGCTGAAGCCGGCCAGGCGCAGGAGAATGCAGCAACTGACGGCGAAACCGTTGAACGCGGACGCCGCAGCCGCGACGGCCGCCGTGGTGGACGACGCGCAGAGGCAGAGACCCAGGCTGCTCCAGCTCCCGAGGCTGAAAGCACCGAACATGGCGGCGACAGCGCGGAAGCCGCGGACGGACAGGGCGAAGGCCAGGGAGACCGCCGCAACGACCGCCGCGACCGCAATGAGCGACGCAATGAGCGCCGTTCCAACGAGGACGGCCGCGACAACCGCAACGAGCGCCGCTCTAGCGAGGACGGCCGCGACAACCGCAACGAGCGCCGCTCGAACGACGAGAGCCGCGACGAGGGCAACAGCCGCAACCGCCGCAACCGCAACCGGAACAACCGCGAAGAAGATCGCAACACCCGGTTCCGGGACCGCAACGAGCGTCGGAGGGGCCGCAGTCAGAACCCCGATGTCGACGACGTCGAGGTTACCGACGACGACGTTCTGCTGCCCGTTGCAGGCATCCTTGACGTCCTCGAGAACTACGCGTTCGTTCGGACGTCCGGGTACCTCCCGGGCGCTAACGACGTCTACGTCTCCCTGGCTCAGGTCAAGAAGTACGGACTTCGCAAGGGCGACGCCGTCGTCGGTGCCATCCGTGCGCCGCGCGAAGGTGAGAACCAGAACAGCACGCGACAGAAGTTCAACGCGCTGGTGCGCCTGACCTCAGTCAACGGGAAGAACCCCGAAGAGCTGAAAGACCGCGTCGACTTCGCGAAGCTCGTACCGCTGTACCCCTCCGAGCGCCTGCGCCTCGAGACGGAGCCCAAGAAGATCGGCCCGCGTGTCATCGACCTCGTGGCGCCGATCGGCAAGGGCCAGCGCGGACTCATCGTCTCGCCGCCGAAAGCCGGCAAGACCCTGATCCTGCAGGCAATCGCCAACGCGATCACGGTGAACAACCCCGAAGTACACCTCATGATGGTCCTCGTCGACGAACGTCCCGAGGAAGTCACCGACATGCAGCGCACCGTCAAGGGTGAGGTCATCGCCTCCACCTTCGACCGCCCCGCCGATGACCACACCACCGTGGCCGAACTCTCGATCGAGCGTGCCAAGCGCCTGGTCGAGATGGGCATGGACGTCGTCGTCCTTCTGGACTCCATGACCCGCCTCGGACGTGCCTACAACCTGGCCGCTCCGGCGTCGGGCCGTATCCTGTCCGGCGGCGTCGACTCCGCTGCCCTGTACCCACCGAAGCGCTTCTTCGGTGCAGCCCGCAACATCGAGAACGGCGGTTCGCTGACCATTCTCGCCACCGCGCTGGTTGAGACGGGTTCGAAGATGGACGAAGTGATCTTCGAAGAGTTCAAGGGAACCGGCAACATGGAACTGCGCCTGTCCCGCAATCTCGCGGACAAGCGCATCTTCCCGGCTGTCGATGTCAACGCATCCGGTACCCGCCGCGAAGAGAACCTCCTCTCTCCGGACGAGGTCAAGATCATGTGGAAGTTGCGCCGCGTCCTCTCCGGGCTGGAGCAGCAGCAGGCACTTGAGCTGCTCACCAACAAGATCCGGGAGACGCAGTCAAACGTCGAGTTCCTCATGCAGGTCCAGAAGACCACACTGGGATCGAAGAGCGACAACGATTAGCTAAGTAGCCGTTCGAGACATGCCGGCCCCGCCCCTGCGCGCGGAGGCTTCGTCCTGTCGGACTCGCGCTCCGCGCTCCGACAGGCCCGAAGCCACTCCCTGGCCGGCATGTCTCGAGCGGCTTCCCGCGTTAAGCCACCGTCGCTCCGAAACGGGACGACGAAACCGTCCTAATCTAGACTGGCTCGAAGGAGCCGAAAGAGGTTGTGTCTGCCATGTTTGAGTCCATTCAGGGCCTGCTCGACGAGCATGCTGACCTGCAGGTCCGGCTGTCCGATCCGGCCGTACATGCCGATCAGTCACTGGCACGGAAGCTTGGCCGACGCTACGCCGAACTGAGTGGGATCGTCGAAGCCCATACCCGGTGGAACGCACTGCAGGACGACCTCGAAGCCGCACGCGAAATGGCCGATGACCCGGAATTCGCTGCGGAAATCCCTGAACTGGAAGAGCAGCTTGCCACCGCCCAGGAGCGCCTCCGCCGGTTGCTGATCCCACGGGACCCCAATGACGCCCGCAACGTCATCATCGAGGTCAAGGGCGGTGAAGGCGGCGACGAAGCTGCACTGTTTGCCGGCGACCTCCTCCGTATGTACACCCGGTACGCCGAGTCGCGCGGCTGGAAGACAGAGATCATCTCCGCAACCGAGTCCGATCTCGGCGGCTACAAGGATGTCCAGATGGCCATCAAGGGTTCATCCAACGATCCCGCTGAGGGCGTGTACGCGCGCCTGAAGTTCGAGGGCGGCGTGCACCGGGTGCAGCGCGTGCCGGTTACGGAGTCGCAGGGCCGTATCCACACCTCGGCTGCCGGCGTGCTGGTACTTCCCGAGGTTGATGAGCCGGAAGAGGTCGAAATCAGCCAGAACGACCTCAAGATCGACGTCTACCGGTCCTCGGGTCCCGGCGGCCAGTCCGTGAACACCACCGACTCCGCCGTGCGCATCACCCACCTTCCCACGGGCATCGTCGTCGCCATGCAGAACGAGAAGTCCCAGCTCCAGAACCGTGAAGCGGCGATGCGCGTGCTGCGTTCGCGCATCCTGGCTGCCAAGCAGGAAGAGATCGACGCCGCGAACTCCGACATCCGCAAGTCCCAGGTGCGCACCATGGACCGCTCGGAGCGTATCCGTACGTACAACTTCCCGGAAAACCGCATCGCCGACCACCGCACCGGTTACAAGGCGTACAACCTTGACGCCGTCATGAACGGTGAACTCGAACCGGTGGTCCAGTCCGCCATCGAGCTTGACGAGCAGACCCGCCTGGCCGCCATCGGCGACGACGCATAGTTTCAACGCTAAACATCATGGAGTCGCTCGCCGATGCCCTGCGAAACGCTGCTTCGACACTGGCGGACGCAGGTGTGCCCAGTCCCCGGACAGACGCGGAGCTGCTCGCTGCCCATCTGCTGGGGGAGAGCGTAGGCCGGGTCCGGGCGCTCGCGCTGATCGGAGCCGACGCGCCGGCACGGTACGACGAACTGGTGGCTGAGCGATCAAGGCGCGTACCGCTGCAGCACATCACCGGTGTTGCCCACTTCCGGGCTCTCGACCTCGCGGTAGGACCGGGCGTCTTCATCCCTCGTCCGGAAACTGAATCGGTGGCTCAGCTCGCCATCGATGCAGCCCGGGTGGTACCCGGCGCGCGGGTTGCGGACCTCGGTACCGGCTCCGGCGCGATTGCCGGTTCGATCGCGCAGGAGGTGCCCGACGCAACGGTGTTCGCCGTCGAACTGAGCGATCTGGCGTATGCCTGGGCAGAACGCAATCTCGCTGCGCTGCCGGTCACGCTGGTGAAAGGGGATTACGCAAAGGCGCTGGGTGAGCACGACGGGACGTTCGACGTCGTGGTATCCAACCCTCCGTACATTCCCACCGAGGCTGTTCCGCGTGATCCGGAGGTGGCCGAGCATGATCCCGAGATCGCGCTGTACGGTGGGAGTGCCGACGGACTGCGGCTGCCCCTCGCCGCAGCCGACGCAGCGGCACGTCTATTGAAGCCGCGCGGCTACTTCGTCATGGAACACGCCGAGGTGCAAGCCGCGGCACTGTCCCGGATTTTGGGCGCAAACCCTTCCTGGACGTCGGTGCGTACGCATCAGGACCTCACCGGACGGGACCGGGCCACCTCCGCAGTTCGCACCGATGTGCCATGGGCAGGCAGTAAATGAAAGGATGGCAGCCGTGAGTGCCACTTTTGAGTGTTCAGACCCCACCGAGCGCAGCGAGGGAATTGCGCGTGCGCAGCGGGCACTTGCCGCAAAGCAGTGCGTGGTGATTCCCACCGACACTGTGTACGGGATTGCCGCGGACGCGTTCTCCCCACAGGCAGTCGCTGCCCTGCTTGAAGCCAAGGGGAGGGGCCGCAGCATGCCGCCGCCGGTCCTTATTCCGCGCAGGCAGACAATGGACGGGCTGGCCATTGACATCAGCCTCGAGGCGCGCACGCTCGCGGAGGAGTTCTGGCCCGGAGGACTGACGCTCATCTGCCACGCCCAGCCGTCTTTGACCTGGGATCTCGGTGACACCTATGGAACCGTCGCCCTGCGCATGCCCAATGACCGCGTTGCGCTGGATCTGCTCATCCTGACGGGCCCGCTCGCGGTCTCCTCGGCGAATCGCACCGGGCGCCCCGCTGCATCCACTGCCGCCGAAGCCTATGAGCAACTCGGCGACGCCGTGGAGGTGTACCTCGAGGACGGTCCCCGCTCCGCCGATGCCGGCGCATCGACCATTGTGGACACCACCGGTGATCTGCCCGTGATAGTCCGCGAGGGGGCCATTTCCTTCGAGGAGATGCGCGCGGTAGTTCCGGGAATTGTTCTTGGAACCAGCGACGACGACGCATCCACCGACGACGGCGCGCCTGCTGAGCCGGGCGCATCCACCGACGACGACGCATCCACCGACGACGACGACCCCGCCGCGGACCGGATCACGGAGCCCGGCGAGGACCGCGTCGACGCGCCCCGGCCTCCTCAAGGATTGAACTGACCCTGGCAGGAAGCGTGATGCGCTGCTCAGCGGTCCATCCGGCAATCTGATCCTGGCCGAACCACATCAGTTCGACCCGACGGATCGATCCGTGCAGGCGTTCCCGCAGCAGTGCTGAGACACCGTACCCGGCGCGCAGGATCAGGCGGCAGAGCGGCGCCGGCAGCACCAGGGGAGTGCCCCCGGTGGCTTCCAGCACGCTTCGTACCGTCATCCCTTCCCAGGGCTGCAGCACGATGGCAGGCATTGGACCGTCATGAAGCCCCACCTGCCGCACCAGTTCCGCCAGCGCATCAACCGAGGTGAGGGGGCTCGGCGCTGTGCCGGGAGAGGCGACCGACGCGAGCGGCGACGCTGCCAGCCGAGCCAGGGCCGCCGTCGTCGGGCGCGCGGCGCCCTGGACGGAGGTGGCGCGAACTGAAACAACCTCCAGAGCACCGGAGCTGAGCAGGGCGAGCGATTCCTCTCCGAGCGCCTTGCTGCGGGAGTAGGGGGAGAACGGTTCTGTTTCCGGTGACTCGTCCAGTACCGGTCGGTGGCCCTGTACGGCGGCGCTGCTCAGGTGCACAAGCCGTCTCACCCCGGCGGCAGCGCAGGCGCGCGCGACCAGGACGGGCAGAAGCGCATTGGCCCCGGTCAGCTCCGGTGACGCCGGGCTCTTGGGGGATGCGGCTCCGGCAGCGTTCACGACCACGGTGGATCCGGCCAGTTCCCGCGCGAGTGCTTCCACGACGTCGGAGTGGCGGTCCGCTTCAGCGGCAATCTCTCCCGGCGTGCGCGCCGACGACGCGACCCGCGGGGCGGCGACAGGGCGCGCCGCCTCGCCGGCCGCACGAAGCGACGTCAGGACGGCGCCGCCGATGAACCCGCTGCCACCCACAACAGACCACGTCATGCGGTGCGCTCCGTTCCACGGTCAAGCGCCGGCATAGGTTGCCAATCGGGGTCATGCAGGAGGAACCGGGACTGCCGCCATCCGTTCCAGAGCGACCCCACCCCCGACAGGGTGCGCTCGACAGCTACGAGCCGCAGCAGTTCCTTCGCGGCAGTCAGCGCGGTGCCGATGCCGAATCCGAACCTGTTATAACGCCCGTGCACCATCAGGTACCTCGCCAGGTGGCCGCGGTTGCGCATGCCGCAGTACCGGCCAAGGTTGCTCGAGTCGTTCAGGTGCCGCACGCCCAGGTCGATCTGCTTCTGCGGACGGGCCTTCCGCAGGACGAACTCGTCGAGGTAGACAACCGGCTCGCGCTGGGAAATCAACCAGCCGTACGTGGTGTCATCCCCGTTGATGAAGAAGCGCGGGTCGGGCAGCCCCACCGCGCGGACGACGTCGGAATGCAGCAATACGCCCTCGAAGCAGGCGACATTGGTTCGAAAGACCGGCGAGTTCACGAAGACGTCACCGGGTACCGGAAAATGGACGCCGAGGAACGCGTTGAACCTGTGCTGCCAGAAGAACGGTTCATCGTTATGGTCGAGGCGCCTGCCGTGCAGGCACCTGTACTTGTGCTGCCAGGG
>NZ_JAPSHV010000105.1 GCF_031179385.1 Arthrobacter sp.
ACCGCTCACCCGCCCCAACGCGCCGCTCATCACGAGATCCAGATCACACCCCGGCACCGCCACCACAACAACAAACCACAAACACCACCCGCCCAACCCCAAACCAAACCCACCACAGCGGCGCAAACGACGGTGTAATCGGCTCCTCCCGCCGGGCGATTGCCCGGCGGGAGGAGAGCCGGAAGTGGCCACATCAGAGGCTGTGACGAACAGCGAGAATCCGAAGGATACGTCCGCGAGTTGGTCCGGAGGGCCAGGGAGCAGGGCCTGTCATTGACGGATCCCGGCGGGCTGCTGAAGTAGTTGATGAAAAGCGTGATCGAGACCGCCCCTGATGGAGAGATGACCGAGGACCTTGGTTACGGCGTCAGGCCGAGGTCCCGCACCCCCGCAGCCACGGCTTCCGGCACAGCGAGGTCCGCGAGCCCCGACGCTTTGAGCCGCCGATAACGGCCTCGGACAATTCGTCTTTGCGGTAGGCGTCTCCGACTCAAGCGGCGAAATCTTCAGTTAACGCCTGCGCCAGCATGGGGTCTCGGTTCAGGCACCCCTATTGTTTTCGGGCTGCCTTGTCGAGAGCTTCCAGCACCCGCGCGTTGTTTGCCGCGTCCGTGAGATCGTAGCGGAGCGGTGTACCGTTTAGGACGCTGTCGGCGAAGTGTTCGCCCATCCGTACGAAGTGGTTTTCGCCCTTGACCTGGTGATAGATGGAGTCCTGCCCGAAGTGATGCTCCTCCAGGACCGAATCCTCCTCCAGCAGCCCAAAAGGATTGTCGAGGTAGAGCCGACCCTCGGTGCCCGTGAGTTCTAAAAAGTTGCGGCGCTCGAGGTTCACTCCGGTATCAAAAAGCGCGGTTGCGCTGCCGGGGAAGCGCAACATGCCCGCAATACTGGTGTCAATTCGGCCTCGATCGTTGGCGTCGCGGTAGTTGCCAAAGGCGGCGACTCGGGCCGGCTCCTGCGCCGTGACCATCCGGCTGACGTTGACGCAGTAGCACCCCGTGTCGAAAAGTGCGCCGCCGCCGAGCCCGGTATACCAGCGGATGTTGTCGTCCCCGCCCGCATCGAAGGAGTGACCGACGTGGACAAATGTCAGTTTGCCTACCGCACCGGCCGCGAGCAGCTCTTGCAGTTTCTCGAAACGCGGGTGAAAACGGTACATGAAGCCTTCTAAGACTTTGAGTCCAGTCTGGTCGGCCTTGCGCGCAATCTCTTCGCACTCGGCGGCGCTCATCGCCAAAGGTTTTTCACAGAGGACGTGCTTGCCGGCGTCCAAGGACTTTAGAATCCACTCGAGGTGCAGTGCGTTCGGCAGCGGAATGTAGATAGCGTCGATGTCCGGGGAAGCGAGCAGCGCCTCATAAGAGCTAAACGCCTGTGGTACGCCGTGCTTGTCGGCGTACTCCCTGGCCCTTTCCTCGGTGCGGGAAGCGATACCTACGACCTCACCGTTTTTCGTTTCCTGCAATGCCGGAATTGTCTTGCGGACGATGCGGGCGCTGCCCAGGACGCCCCAACGCAATTTCTCGCTCATTGAACTCTCCTTTTTTTGCAGCCTACCCTCGGTCGCGTGTTGAGCCACGAGCAACACAAACGAAACCGTCGGCATCCTGATCTGCGCCACCAGGAACGACCCGAGTGCCCGGTACAGCCTCGGCCGCTCTACCTCGCCTAGGCGGTCGCAGCCTAATACATACGACAAGCTCCCCCCAGTCGAACAACGGGCCCCTCCCCTCCAGGCTTTCGTAACGACCCCTTCTGGCGGCGGCACGGTCTTCAGCAGCGGGTTCGACATAGCGCGCGGACAACGGACCCACAGCGGCCATGACCAGCACATAGGCAGTAGCCAGCCATGGCCGCCAGTTCTTCGGTAACGGCACCGGATGCCACAGCCAGTCCGGCGATGACGATCGAGAATTCGCCACGAGCTATAAGCGCCGCTCCGGCACGGAGACAGCCAGGGGGAGCACCTGCCAATTCGCGGTAGACCCTTGTCAAGGCATCAGCAGCCGAAACTGCGGACAGACCGGCTCACGCGTAGGGAACCTACGGCACTATGCGCTCGCGCGGTCGACCGAGGAGCCCAGCGCTCGGGAGATCGCGTCCGCGGCGGCGACTGCCTGCGGCGCAAACTGCTCGATCGTGGAGCCGGGATACTCAAGCTCAAGCGATGAGATAGACAGGCCATATGTCACCCGGCCGAGGTGATCCCGGATCGGAGCTGAGACGCACACCGTGCCGCGCTCGTTCTCGCCTAGATCGAGGGCGTAACCCCGTTGGCGCACGTTCGCGAGCTCTGTACGAAGCTGCCCGGGATCGGTGATGGTCGCGTCGGTGCGGGCCGGCAGACCGACCTCGGCCACTAACCGGGCCACCTGCTCAGGTGACCAGCTCGCGAGCACCACCTTTCCCATGCCCGAGCAGTGCATCGGCATCGGCAATCCCACACGCGAAGCCATCCGATAGGGCTTCGACGAGTCCTTGCGGATGACGTACACCATCTCGAAACCGTTCACGACACCGACGTGGACAGTGCAGTCGACTTCGCGGACGAGTTGGTCGACGATCGGCTCCGCGATGAAGGATATGTCGAGTCGTGAGATGGCCCTGCCGGCAATGCCGAGGAGACGGGAGCCGGGATGGTAACCACGATCGCTGTCGCCAGTGATGAACTTCAGCTCGGCCAACGTAGCGAGGATACGGTGCACGGTCGCCTTGGGCAGCCTGGTTTCCTCGACAATATCGGTGAAGCGGTCGTAGAGGATCGCGGCCTCGAGCACCCGCAACGTTTTCTCACTTGCGCCCATGGACGGCGCCGGGCTTGTGTCTAGCTCTCTGGGTTCCCCGGTCATGGCCGCATCATCTCACGTCAACAATCGCGACGCCATCCATGTCGTCGAAGGCCTGGTTCTCGCCGGCCATCGCCCACACGAACGAGTAATTGGACGTTCCTACGCCCGAATGGATTGACCACGACGGCGAAAGCACCAAGCCCCCGTCACCGACAAGCATGTGACGGGTCTCGGACGGTTCGCCCATGAGGTGAACAACGCGGGCCTCCTCCGGCACATCGAAGTAAACGTAGAACTCGGTGCGGCGGTCGTGCGTATGCGCCGGCATCGTATTCCACATGCTGCCGGGGTGCAGCTGCGTGACGCCCATGACCACCTGGCAGCTGCGCACGCCGTCTTCATGAATGTACTGGTTGATGGTCCGGCGGTTCGAGGTCAGCGGATCACCGAGCTCTCGGACGGTGCCCTGGCCGGGTTCGACGAGCGCTGTCGGGCAGGTGGCATGGGCGGGCGCCGAGAAGCCATAGAAACGGGCCGGCGTCGCGGCGTCGTCGGACTCGAAGGAAACGTCCTTCACTCCGCGGCCCAAGTACAGGCACGCGCCGGTGGTCATTACATGGCGCTCACCGTCGGCATGGACGACACCCGCCTCTCCGATGTTGACGATGCCGATCTCGCGATGGTCGAGGAACTGTTCGCTACGGATCTCCGGCACGGCCTCGAGCGCGAGCGGTGCGTCAGTCGGCACAGCGCCGACCGCGACCACGCGATCGTAGTGGGTGACGACGGTGCGCACGCTTCCGGGGATGAAGAGGTCCTCGACGAGATAGCGGTCACGCAGCTGCTGCTGGGTGGCTCCGGGAATCTGCTCGGGAGAAGTGGGGCCGTAAACGGCGGTCATGATATTTCCTTCCAATGGAGAGTCAGAGCAGGCCCATGAGGCCAGGGAGCCACAGGGAAAGCTGGGGGACGAAGACGATGACGAACAGCAGCGCGATGAGTACGAGCAGGAACGGCATCAGCTTGGCGATAACCGGCTCGAGCTTGACTTTCGCCACCTGAGTACCAACGAACAGCACGGGCGCCGACGGCGGCGAGATCACCGCGATCGAGAGATTGAAGACCATCACGATTCCGAAGTGCACCGGGTCAATGCCGTAGGAAACCGCAATCGGCAGGAAGATCGGAGTGAAAATCAGAATCGCCGGCGTCGGGTCAAGCGGGATGCCGATCAACAGCAGCACAAGCATCATGATCAGCAGCACCACGACCTTCGAGTCGGTCCACCCGAACAGCGAATCGGCGATGAGCTGCGGCAGCCGGGCGTAGGTCATGACGTAGGACATGATCGTCGACACCGCGATCAGGAAGATGACGATCGCGCTGGTGCGGCAGGCGTCGAACAGGACGCGCGGCAGGTCCTTGACCGAGATGGTGCGGTAGAAGAACGACAGAAGCAGCGAGTAGATCACGGCCACCGCCGAGCCCTCGGTCGGGGTGAAGAAGCCAGCGACGATGCCGCCGATCGCCACCACGATCAGGCCGAGCGACGGAACAGCGCGCCCGAACGTAACCAGGAAGACCGAGAATTTGGGCCATGACTCGCCCCGTAGCTCGGGGTGCCGACGCGCGTAGACCAACCCGACGGCCGTGCACGCTAGCGCCCACAGGATGCCGGGGATGTAGCCCGCGACGAACAGGGCACCAAGTGAGGTGCCGCCAGCAGCGAGTGAGTAGACGATAAGCGTGTTGCTCGGCGGGATCAGCATTCCAGCCGGTGCCGAAGCGATATTCGCCGCCGCGCTGAAGGCGCGGTCATAGCCCGCCTTCCGCTGCATTGGAGACATGGTGGAGCCGATGGCGGCGGCGCTGGCGACGGCGGAACCGGAAACGGACCCGAAGATTGCGTTTGCGATGACGTTCGTCTGCACGAGCGGTGCCGGCGTTCGGCCCACGAGCACCCGTGCGAGATTGATGAGCCGCTCGGCAATGCCGCCGTTGTTCATGATGACGCCGGCCAGGATGAAGAACGGGATGGCGAGGAGCGCGAACGAGTCAGCACCGCCGATCATTTGTTGGGCGGAGGTGATGGCGCCTCGCTCGAAATCCACGATCAGCAGCATGCACAGGGCGGACGGCAGCGCGATCGCGATGGAGACAGGGGCGCCAATCGTGAGCAGCAAAGCTAGGCCGCCGATGAGGATGGCGCTGATGGTACCGGGCTCAATCACAGCGATGCCGCCTCAAGGTCCTCGTCGTGATCCATGTGGCCGGCATAACGGCTTGAGAAGGTTCCGACGATGTGGATGGTCAGGTAAATGCTCAGCAGCACGCCGGAGATCGGCAGAGCCAGGTAGAGCTGGCCCTGCGTGAGGGGCAGCAGCGGATTCTGCTGCCCCCACGCGAGGGCGGACTGCTGGAGACCGCCAAATACCATCACGTACAGCACGAACGCGAGCGTTGTGAGGTAGGCGATGATGTCGGCGACTCGTTGGAGCGACACGGGCAGTCGTGCGACCAGGAAGTCCATGATGACGTCAGCCTTCTCGCCGACGGCGATGGCGATTCCGATCAGGCTCACCCACACGAATGTGTGTCGCGCCGCTTCCTCGGACCACGCGCTCGGCTGCCCCAGCACAAGGCGAGTGAAGACCTGCCAGGCCACGAGCAGCACCAGCAGCGCAAAGAGGGTGACGCAGGTTGCTCGGAGCGTGCCATCGAGCCACGCCCGCGCGGTCTTCATAAGCTTCCCGGTTGCCATTAGCTGCGCGCCGCCTCGATGGCGTCGTAAACGGCCTGCGCGACGTCGGACGTGACGAGCTCCTCATGCAACGGGCGCGTTGCCTCGCGGAACACCTCGGTGTCGACCTCGCTGATCTCCGCACCGGCCTCCTCAGCCGCGGCGGCTGCCTCCTCGACGGCGGCACCGAACAGCTTGAGCTCGGTGTCGACCGACGCCGTGAGCAGCTCCTCGAAGATCGCGCGGTCCTCCTCGGGGATGCCATCCCAGACGGTCGGGCTCGTGACCAGGTAGTCGGGCATCATCAAATGCTCAGTGCGCGAGTAGTAGGGCGCAATCTCATCATGGGAAAGCGACGAGTAGATAAGCTCGTTGTTCTCTGCTCCGTCAAGCACGCCTGACTGGATTGCGGTGTAAACCTCGCCCTGCGCCATTGGCGAACCGACGCCGCCCATGAGTTCCATCATGCGTACGTTGGTATCCGAACCGATAACCCGGATTTTCTGACCCGAGAGGTCGGCGGGCGTCTCAACCGGGCCAACGCTCGAGTACACGTTGCGGGTACCACCGTGATACGCGGAGACCACCTGGATGTTGTCGTCCAGCAGTGTGTCGTACAGCTCGCCTGCAACCTCACGGTCGTTGAGCACGCTCATCTGGTGCTCAGGCGACTCGTAGAGATAGGGCAGGTTCACGACCGAGAAGTCCGATTCGAAGTTCTCAAGCAAACTGCCGGCGACGACGGCGAAGTCGATAGTGCCCGACTGCACCTGTTCAATGGTGGCCGCCTGGTCGCCGAGCGTCTCATCGGTATAGAGCTCAAGCGAATACCGGCCGTCTGTCTGGGCCTTGAGCTCATCCGAGAGCTGCAGCAGCGCCTGAGCCTGCGGGTGGTTGATGTCCTGGTTGAATGCAACGCGGAGGGCAGTCTCACCGCCGACCTCTTCCGCGGAAGCGGAGCACGAGGCAAGTGCCATTGTGGTGATTACAGCGGCGCTCAGTACGCCCAGAATCCTTTTCCCTTGCATAATTTTCTCCTCGTCGAGATTTGAACGGTGTGATGTGCGCCACCGGCGCGATCGAAGACTACTATAACCAAATAGAACTCAGTTGCGCCACATGGAACTTTTCGCGGAACATGGTTCCATTAGATAACGGACCTACGAAGGAGATGGCAGTGCGAGCAGCGGGATACATCGGCGATCGAAGTGTCGAGGTGGGCGGCGCCGAAGTGAATCCACCCGCATCCGGCCAGGTCACCATCAGTGTGGGGGTGCGCGCATGAGTATCTCATTCGACCTGACCGGTACCACCGCCGTTGTCACCGGCGCCCGTCGCGGCATCGGCTTCGCGATGGCTGAGGGGCTTGCCATGGCCGGCGCCGACATCATCGCGGCATCCGCCAGCCAGGAGGCCGACGGCGGTGCGATCGGTGCGCGGGTACGCGAGCTCGGACGCACTTTCGAGGGATATGCCGTCGACTTCCGGGACCGCGATGCCGTCGCCGCCTTCGGGGCGGCTGTGCGGGAACGCGCTGACATCCTGGTGAACAACGCCGGCACCATCCGCCGATCGCCCGCGGCCGAGCATCCGCTCGAATGGTGGGACGAGGTGCTCGACGTGAACCTGCGCAACCAGTTCGTACTCACGCAAGCTGTTGCGGCCGGAATGCTCGAGCGCGGCTACGGTCGCATCGTCTTCACAGCGAGCCTGTTAAGCTTCCAGGGCGGCATCACTGTGCCGGGGTACACAGCAGCGAAGTCGGGCATTGCCGGCCTCGTGAAGGCGCTCAGCAATGAGTGGTCCGCGCGCGGCGTCACGGTGAACGCGATCGCACCTGGCTACATCGCCACCGACAACACTGCGGCACTGCGCGCCGACGAGGATCGCTCGCAGGCTATCCTCGATCGCATCCCAGCCGGACGCTGGGGCAGCGCCGAGGATCTGCAGGGCGCGACGGTGTTCCTCGCCAGCCCGTCGTCCGCCTACGTCACCGGCGTCACGCTGCCGGTCGACGGCGGATGGATGGCGCGATAACGTTCGAGCCAAGCGGCGTTGTCCCGCTCGCGGGCGTCAACGACGATTCGGCCGCCGATGCGCTCGCCGACGGCCTCGCAGCCAGCCGCCTGCCGGTGCTTGAGGTCAGCGAAGCCGTTATCAGCCGTGCCGGAGCGTCGCCTTCGATAGGGCATCGGCCCGAGCCGGAGCGGGAGGCCAGTTCTTGATTGCCTTTTGCCGGGGCGCGGCGTAGGTGCGGACCTTCGACGTAGTCAGTCCCTGTCGGACGAGGGATTCGGCGATCGTGACGGCCGCGGCGACCCCGTCGACCACTGGCGCCCCGGTGCGCTCCGCGACCTTCATCTTAAGCCCTGCCATGCCTCCGCAGCCCAGGCAGATGACTTCAGCGTGGTCATCCCGCACGGCCCGCAGAGACTGGTCGATTATGGCCTGCACCGCAGCGTCGGGGTCGGACTCAAGTTCCAGGACGGACATGCCGCTGGCCCGTACGGATGCGCAGCGGTCGGTGAGCCCTGCCAGCTTCAGGCGGTCCTCGATGAGCGGGACAGTGCGGTCCAGAGTGGTCACTACCGAATAGCGGTGCCCGAGATACATGGCGGTGCTCGCCGCGGCCTCGGTGATGTCCACCACCGGTACGTCCAGAAGCTCCTGAAGGCCTTCCCTGCCGTGCTCGCCATATCCCGCCTGGATGACCGCATCGAAGGGCTCTGCGTAGGCTTTCACGGTTTCCATCACAGCGATGGCTGCCAAGTAGCTTTCGTAGTTGCCCTCGACTGATTCCGCTCCGAACAGCGGCGTCAGGGGCACAATTTCCGTCCCCGGGGAGGCCGCGGCTGCCGCCTCGCGCCCGATGGACGCGGTCATGGACTCGGTGGTGTTCACGTTCATTACGAGGATGCGCATGACGGGTTGCCTTTCCTTACGGGCATCGTTTTGCTAAACCGTTCAGTGCTTTGGGGCGACGGCGATCGGTTCGCCGTCGACCTGGCGGAACGTCGCGTGCCGGTCCGCGACCAGCAGGTAAGTTCCGGCGGCCAGGATGGCGCCGACGAACCAGGAGAAGCCGGAGATGTAAGTGAAGGCGGGCACGAGCGCCAGCACAAGTGCGACGATGGCCGCCGGTGTGCCCGCGAGGACGGCCTTCCTGTTTACGCCGCGGGTGTAGGCGTATTCACCGTCGGGGGACTCGGAGTACAGGTCGGGGACGTTGATTTTGCCTTTGCGCAGCAGCCAGTAGTCGGCCATGATGACTCCGAAAAGCGGGCCCAGGAGGGCGCCGAGTCCGCCGAGGAAGTACACGATGACCAGCGGCGTGTTGTACAGGTTCCATGGCAGGATGATCAGGCCGATGACGGCGGAGATGATGGCTGCCCGCCGGAAGTTCAGGGTGCGGGGGAACAGGTGGGCAAGTGTGTAGATGGGTGCCACAAAGTTGGCCATCAGGTTCACGGCCACAGTGAGGATGATCAGGGCCAGGCACGCGAGGACCAGCAGGAACGTGTTGGGGATGGCGTTGACGACGTCGGTGGGTGATTCGATGACTGTCCCGTCGATCCTGTACTGGGCGCCGGAAAGGACGATGACGATGGCTGCGAAGAAGAGCATGTTGATGGGGATGCCGAAGAAGTTGCCGCGGACGACCGACCGCTCGGAGGGGGCACCGCGGGTGAAGTCGCAGAAGTTCAGCACGAACGTTCCGTAGATGACGACCCACAGCGCGGCGGACTGGAAGATGCGCACCCACATCTCGCCGCCGGTCAGGGAATCGGCGGTGGACCATGCGATGG
>NZ_JAPSHV010000221.1 GCF_031179385.1 Arthrobacter sp.
GGTCCGAGTCGGTCCGCAGGAACGTGTCTTCCTTCGCCTGGGTGTAGTCCTCCCAACGGTCCAGCGAGGCCAGATCCATCGGCGAAAGCTTCCAGCGACGCACCGGATCGATCTGGCGGATTGCGAAGCGGGTGCGTTGTTCGTGCCGCGTCACGGAGAACCAGAACTTGGTGAGGTGGATTCCGGAATCCACCAGCATCTGTTCAAAGACAGGGGCTTGTGCCATGAAGGTCTCGTACTCCCCGGCGCTGCAGAAATCCATCACGCGCTCAACGTTGGCCCGGTTGTACCAGGAGCGGTCGAACATGACGATCTCTCCGGCCGTGGGCAGGTGGTGGATGTAGCGCTGGAAATACCACTGGCCCTGTTCACGGTCGGAGGGTTTTCCCAGCGCCACCGTTCGCGCTGCCCGGGGGTTGAGGTGCTCGGCAAAGCGTTTGATCGTTCCGCCCTTGCCTGCCGCGTCGCGGCCTTCGAAAACGATGACGTGTTTGAGGTCATGGTCCTGGCTCCAGTACTGGAACTTCAGCAGTTCCACCTGCAACCGGTATTTCTCCAGTTCGTATTCTTCCCGGGACATCCGTTCGTCGTACGGGTAGTCCTCCCGCCACGTCTCCACTGCCGAACCACCGGGATCGATAAGCTCCGGGTCTTCGCCCTGCCCGCCCCGCACCGAGTAACCCAGCTCCACCAGCTGGTCGATGGCCTCGCGCAGGTTCTCCCTTACCCAGCCTTGGTCCTCGATCGACCAATGTGTGCCGTCCTGAGTCATCCCGCCACCCCTTCCGGCTCGCAAATTCACGGCACTCTAACAACGCCGGGTGAACGGCCGATGAACTCGTTCCACCTGCGGCGACGACCGGCGGCGGCATCGCGTGATGGAATCAGGGGATGGAGATCCGTCCGTATGCCGCAACCGATGCCCCAGCGACTCTGAGCGTGTTCCTGGCGGCGGTAACGGAGACTGCTTCGGCGCACTACTCAGCGGAGCAGATCGACGCATGGGCGCGACCGGCTGAACGAGATCTCAACCAATGGAACTTAGCGAGGAAGTCGCACAACACGTACGTGGCCACCATCGGGGTCGAGGTCGCCGGCTTCGCTGACGTCGGAGACGACGGCTACATCGACATGATGTTTGTCGCTCCCAAGTTCGGCCGACGCGGTGTCGCAGCCGCCCTCCTGGCGCATCTCCACGACATAGCAGCAGGGGCCGGCGCATCCGAACTGCACACCAACGCGAGCATCACAGCGCGGACATTCTTCGAGCAGCACGGGTTCGCCGTGGTCGCCGAGCAGCACCCCGTCACACTCGGCGTAGAGATGACCAACTACAAGATGAAGCTCCTGCTCTAGTGGCATGCTGGGGCCTATGACAACGCAGCCACTCGCGGCAGGCCGACGCCGATATGCGGCTGCTGCCATGGCCGGCGTCGTGATTTATGCCGTGGTAGATGTTGTCCTCCACCTGCTGCCGCCACACTACAACCCGATCAGCGACGCCGAAAGCAACCTCGCGGTGGGGCCGTTCGGCTGGATCATGAATCTCAATTTCCTCGGCCGCGCCGCCATGACGTTCTGCCTGATGGCGGCCGTCAGCCGGGCGGGGCTGGCGACGGGTCTGCGGCGTACAGGCTCTTGGCTCCTGGCCGTCGGAGGCGTGTGCTCGGGTGTTCTGGCGTTCTTTTCGGCCGATATCCATGCTGCCGGCGCATCCGGCCTGAGGGTTTCGACAGCCGAGGGCACCATCCATCTTTATGTCGCAGCATGCGGGTTCCTCGCCGCGCTGGCGGCCTTCGTCCTGCTGACGCTGTGGATCCGGACGAGCCCGCAACTGCGCACCGCGTATCCCACAGCATGCGCCTTCGCCCTGCTGGCCGGGGCAGGACTCGCCTCCCTTGGCATAACCATCGGCTTCGCACCGGAACTGCTCGGCTTGGCGGAGCGGATCTGTTTGGTGGGCATCCTCGGCTGGGCCTTCGCGGTCGCTGCCGCCATCCGCCGATCCGTCCCCTGATCGATGGATCGTGCGCACGCACGACCCTGCATTACCTGCAAGATGTTCCACCACATAGTCGACCTGCAAGACTGGTCCGATGAGAAGTTCCCGCGGTTTTATCGCCGGTTTGATCGTGCTCTGCCAGAGCTCCCAGTCCCTGGCAT
>NZ_JAPSHV010000222.1 GCF_031179385.1 Arthrobacter sp.
GAGCATTCGGCACGCCGCCCGGTGGCCTCCATCAACTTTGTCACGGCACACGACGGCTTCACGTTGCGGGACCTCGTCTCCTACAACGAGAAGCACAACGAGGCCAACGGCGAAGACAACAACGACGGCGAAACCCACAACCGCTCCTGGAACTGCGGCGTGGAGGGGCCTACCGACGACCCCGAGGTCCAGTCCCTCAGGGCGCGCCAGCAGCGCAACTTCATCGCCACGCTCCTGCTCTCACAGGGTGTGCCGATGATCGCCCACGGCGATGAGCTGGGCCGTACCCAGGACGGCAACAACAACACCTACTGCCAGGACTCCGAGCTGTCATGGGTGCACTGGGACAAGCTGGACCAGCCACTGCTGGAATTTACTGCCGCCGTGAACAGGCTGCGCTCCGAGCACCCGACCTTCCGCCGTCGTCGCTTCTTCGACGGGCGGCCGGTCCGCCGCGGTGAGGGCGAGGCACTGCCGGACATCGTCTGGCTGGACACCGCCGGGGAGCTCATGGCGCCCGAGGACTGGAACGCCGGATTCGGCCGGTCCATCGGAGTCTTCCTGAACGGGCAGGGCATCCGCGGCCGCGATCAGCGCGGCCAGCGCATCACCGACCTGAACTTCCTGCTGTACTTCAACGCCAATGACGAGCCCGTGACCTTTACCGTCCCGTCCGAAGAGTACGGGCCCATGTGGGACGAGGTCATCGACACCGCCGGTGTGTACGCGGACTCCGATCCCATTGCTGCCGGGAACCAGGTAACTGTCGAGGCAAAGTCCATGGTCGTGCTGCGTGCACACGAGGAGGTCGAGGAACCGGATCACTCCGTCGCAGCATCGTTGGCCATCCTCGCCAACGAGCACACGTCGCGGGCGGGTTCGGCCTGATCCCTTCACCGGCAGGCAAAACCACCCACTACAGGAGGAATAACGTGCAAACCCCCCGCTCGACCTACCGGTTGCAGATCCGCTCGAGCTTTGACCTGACCGCTGCGGCTGAGACCGTGCCGTACCTCGTGGACCTCGGTGTGGACTGGGTGTATCTCTCGCCAGTCCTCACCGCGGAGCAGGGATCCGATCACGGATACGACGTCACCGATCCAACGTCGATCGACCCTGAACGGGGCGGTCCCGACGCGTTCGATACCCTGTGCCGGGCCGCCCATGAGGCTGGGCTCGGTGTCCTGGTGGACATCGTCCCCAATCATGTGGGCGTCGCCACCCCGGCACAGAACGCCTGGTGGTGGGACCTGCTGAGCAAGGGCCGCGAGTCCCGTTACGCCGAAGCCTTCGACGTGGACTGGGACGCAGGCAACGGCCGTATCCGGGTGCCCGTACTGGGTGACGGTGAGAATGAGGAAGAGCAGCTCAAGGTAGTTGACGGGGAACTGCACTACTACGAGAACCGGTACCCGATCGCCGAAGGCACCGCTCAGCCCGGAGACACCGGAGCGCAGGTCCATGCGCGGCAGCACTATGAATTGGTGAACTGGCGGCGTGCGGACAGCGAGCTCAACTACCGGCGCTTCTTCGGCGTCAACACGCTGGCCGGTGTGCGCGTGGAGGTGCCGTGGGTCTTCGACGAGGCGCACTCTGAGGTACGCCGCTGGTTCGAAGAGTCACTTGTGGACGGTGTCCGGATCGACCATCCGGACGGTCTTGCTGACCCTGCGGGTTACCTCGAAAGGCTGCGGGAGCTGACGGGCGGCGCCTACACGCTGGTCGAGAAGATCCTCGAACCCGGAGAGGCGCTCCCCGGGCAGTGGGCCTGCGAGGGAACGACCGGCTACGACGGTCTTGCCGTGGTGGACCGACTCTTCGTGGATCCTGCCGGCGAGCCCGCGCTGGACGCGGCAGTTCCCACCGTGCGGTTCGTGCACATGATCCACGGCACCAAGCGCGGCATCACCGACGGAATCCTCCGCTCGGAGGTGCTGCGCCTGGCCCGCCTCGTCCCGGCGTCCGCGAACCTCGAACCGGAGCAGAGCGCCGATGCCATCGCTGAGCTGCTGACGTGCTTCCCGGTGTACCGGAGCTACCTGCCCGACGGCGCCGGCCACCTGGCCGAAGCTGTGCTCAACGCCAAGGTGCGCCGCCCGGACCTGACACCGGTGATCGACGCACTGCACCCGCTGCTGAATCCGTTCCTCGCGGGCTCCGA
>NZ_JAPSHV010000223.1 GCF_031179385.1 Arthrobacter sp.
TCAGGGGTGAACTCCCGGGACTCCGTATCGAGAATGCAAAGGGTGCCCAAGTTGAAGCCGTCGCGGGTCCGCAGCGGAACGCCGGCATAGAACTTCAGGCCGAACTCGCCGGCAACCAGTGGATTGCTCAACGCCCGCGGGTCGGTCTCGGTGTCCTCGATGACCCACGGGTCGTTTTGAAGGATGGCCGACGCGCACAGTCCCGGGTCCCGGTCGAGCTGCTCCACGTCGGTCCCATAGTGGGACTTGAACCAGATCCGGTCATGGTCCACCACGCTGACGATCGCCGTCGGTACGGAGAAGATCCGCGCGGCAAGGGAAGTGACACGGTCGAACGCGCCATCCGGTGGCGTGTCGAGAATGTTGTAGCGGCGGACCGCCGCCAGCCGCTGCTCCTCGTTCTCAGGAAGCAAGGAGCCGCCTAGCTTGCGCCGTGAACGGCCCGCGAAGGTCTGCTCGTACAACGCCTTTGAGACCTCACGGGCGGAGGGCCTCTCGGCCGGATCCGTGGAGGTCATGGCGGTCAACAGGGCCGACCATTGCGGATCCAGGCCCGCCGGAATCTCAGGATTCCGGAAAAGCCTGACGACGGCGCTCTCCACCGCCGGACCGGGAAATTCCAGTTTGCCCGTGATGCACTGAAGCAGCACGAGACCCAGTGAATAGATGTCGCTCGCGGGTTGGAGCGGCTCACCCTTGACCTGCTCGGGACTCATGTATGCGACGGTCCCCGTCAGGGCGCTGGCGTCGTCGCCCTTGGTACCTGCCAGGGCGGCAATCCCGAAGTCGGCCAGCTTGGCACGCAGGCGGGCGTCCTTGGTGCCATAGTCGAAGAGCATCACGTTGGCCGGCTTGATATCCCGGTGCACCACTGACTGGCTGTGGATGTAGTCCAGCCCCTCGGCAAGGTCGCAGCCGATCTGCGCCGTATGGCGCAACTGCAGGGTGCCCTTGGACAGGCGGTGCCGTAGATCGAAGCCACGCACGAGTTCCATGACCAGGTACACGCGGGGTGCTTTCGGGTCGCTCAGATCAGAGCCGGCGTCGAGCAGTCCTACCAGGCTGTGATGGTTCAGCCGCGCCAGTACCTTGACCTCGTCATCGTTGCGCTTCTGTTGATCCTCGTTGAGCACGTCGGTAGGGAGGATCTTGATCGCCACGTCGCGGCCGAGAAACTCATCCCGGGCACGGTGAACAGTGCCTTTCGCTCCGGACCCGATTCGTTCGAGCAGCCGGTAGCGTCCGCCGAAGAGAACCTCGGGTGTGCTGTTCGCGCCCACCTCGACCATAATCTTCCCTTCCTGGAGGCCTCCTGACTGACCGACGGATGGGGTGCGCGGTGCTACGGGGCCATGAATATTCTACCGGGGAAGCGTCGCTGGTGGGGCCGGACTCAGCTCGGGAACTGCAGCTCGCCGTCCTTGTAGACCTCCCCGATCATCGACCGAAGCCGCGGAAGTTGCTCAGCTGATTCCAGCGTGCCGTTCAGGACCACGGCGTCGGCGAGGTAGTCCGGTGCAAGCCTGCCCACCGAGTGCTCGGGGGTGATGAGTTCGCCGGCAACGGAGGTGGTGGCAGCCAGTACCTGGTCCAGACTCATGCCCGCGTCCGCCATCAGGGAGAGTTCGCCGAGGTTCTCGCCATGCGCGCCCACTCCGGAATCGGTGCCCATCGCAATCCGGACGCCGGCTTCGACGGCCCGTGCCACGGATCGGTGATGGTCCTCGGCAACACGGCGAGCCTTGTCGATCACCTGCGGCGGCAGGCCGCTGGTCCCGGTTTCGCCCTTGCGGATGACCGCCTGTGGCGCGGACAGCGTCGGCACCAGGTAGGCGTTGGTGTCGAGGAACAGCTGAATTGCGTCGTCGTCGAGGTAGATGCCGTGCTCGATGGTTCGCACTCCGGCACGCAAAGCATTGATGACACCCGCTGTGCCCTGGGCGTGGGACATGACGTACTTGCCCTGCAGCTCTGCTTCTTCAACGATGACCGCAATTTCGGCAGCGGTGAACTGCGAGTGCCGCGGATCGGTGGTGGGGGAGAGCACACCGCCGGTCGAACAGATCTTGATCTGGTCGGCGCCGGCGCGCAGCAGCTGCCGGGTGACCTTGCGGACTTCCTCGACGCCGTCGGCGATTCCGCTCGGCCGGCCGGGATGCGG
>NZ_JAPSHV010000022.1:0-7401 GCF_031179385.1 Arthrobacter sp.
GCCGGTGTGAACGCCTTCAATCCCGAGACCGCGCGTCACTACCTGGACATCGGCGCCGGCTTCATCCTGGTGGGCGCCGACGTCGCACTGCTGGCCAGGGGCTCCGAAGCCCTCGCCGCCCAGTTCATACCTGCATCCGATCGCGATTCCCGCGCCAGTTACTGACCTCTCGAAGGACTTCCCTTGACAGTTACTCCAGCACTCTCCCCTGCCGTCTCGCCTGAGCGCGAAGCGCAGCTCCTCTCGACTGTGCCTACCGGTCTTCTAATCAACGGCGAATGGCGGGACGCGTCCGACGGCGGCACTTTCGGCGTGCATGATCCCGCCACCGGAAAAGTGCTCGCCACTCTTGCCTCGGCGACCAGTGACGACGCTGTCGCCGCGCTCGATGCTGCCGACGCCGTACAGGCCTCTTGGGCGCGGACCGCACCCCGCGATCGCGCCGAGATCCTGCGTCGCGCCTTCGACCTGGTGACCGAGCGTGCAGAGGACTTCGCGCTGCTGATGACCCTCGAGATGGGCAAACCGCTGGCCGAAGCGCGCGGCGAAGTAACGTACGGCGCGGAATTCCTGCGCTGGTTCTCGGAGGAAGCGGTCCGCGACCACGGCCGTTACCTCACCACCCCCGAGGGCAAGAACAAGATCCTGGTCCAGCACAAGCCGGTGGGCCCGTGCCTGCTCATCACGCCCTGGAACTTCCCGCTAGCCATGGCAACACGCAAGGTTGCTCCTGCCGTCGCTGCCGGGTGCACCATGGTGCTCAAGCCGGCAAAGCTGACTCCGCTGACAGCCCAGCTGTTCGCCCAGACAATGCTCGACGCCGGCCTCCCCGCCGGAGTACTGAATGTCGTCCCGTCGTCCAGCGCCTCCGGCATCTCCGGTCCCCTGCTTGCTGATCCCCGGCTTCGCAAAATTTCCTTCACGGGTTCCACGCCAGTAGGAAAGCGCCTGATGGCGGACGCCGCGCAGAACGTGCTGCGGACCTCCATGGAACTGGGTGGAAACGCGCCATTTATTGTGTTCGACGACGCCGACCTGGACAAGGCCGTTGAGGGAGCCATGGCCGCGAAGATGCGGAACATGGGCGAGGCTTGCACTGCCGCAAACCGGTTCCTCGTACAGGAATCAGTCGCTGCGGAATTCACCCGGAGGTTCGCCGAAGCCATGGGCGCACTCACCACCGGACGCGGCACCGAGCCGGGGACCCAGGTGGGCCCCCTGATCGACGGCGACGCGCGTGATGACGTCCATGCCTTGGTCAGTGCCGCCGTCGACGCCGGTGCTACGGCTGTGACGGGCGGTGCACCGGTGAAGGGTGCCGGCTACTTCTACCAGCCCACGGTGCTCGGCAATGTGCCCAACGGCGCCGAGATCCTGGGTCAGGAAATCTTCGGCCCTGTGGCTCCCGTAACCACGTTCGCCACCGAGGAAGATGCGATCCGGCTTGCGAATGCGAGCGAATACGGACTCGCTTCCTACGTGTACAGCAGGGACTTCACCCGCCTGTTGCGGGTGGCGGAGCAGATCGAATTCGGCATGGTCGGCTTTAATGCCGGTGTCATCTCGAACGCCGCGGCACCCTTCGGCGGAGTGAAACACTCCGGGCTGGGCCGTGAGGGCGGTTCGGAGGGAATCGCGGAGTACACCACAACCCAGTACATCGGCATCGCGGACCCCTACGCCAACTGAGCCCTGAAGGGTTAGTCGGAGAGGTGGCTCGGGAGCTTGCTTCCCGGCGCACGTCCGCGGATCTCGAGCAGTTCGCGGGCGTGCTCGGCGAGGCGCTTGTCCTCGTCCGAGCGCGGAACCCACGGCGGGACCGGCACGGCCGTGCCCGTTTCGTCCCGTGCCACCATCACGGTGAGGCAGTAAGTGGTGAGCTCCATGTCGCGGCCCGTCGGGCTGCCGGACCGGACGTGCACCGCAATGTGCATGCCCTTGTTGCCGGTGTAGACCAGCCGTGCTTCCACCTCGACGAGGTCGCCGATCAGCAGCGGGCGGTAGAAGCGGACTCCCCCGGAGAAAACCGCCACCGTTTCCTTGCCGCAGTAGCGCGTGGCGCAGATGTAGGCAGCCTCATCGATCCAGTCCATGACCGTTCCGCCGTGAACCTTGCCGCCCCAGTTCACATCAGTGGGTGCGGCAAGGAAGCGGAGGGTCACCCGCTCGGCCGTACCGGCGTCGGTGTATTCCTGGCCGCTCATGGCGGCGACGATGGCATCGCGCACTTCAATTCGGGCGACCGCGTGATCCCGCAGTTCGATCTCCTCGGGCGTCACGGGCTCGAACTGCGGCACCGGCACGGGTTTTCCGTCCGGCCCCACGGCCACGAAGATCACCAGACACTGGCTGCGCATGGTCGCCTCTCCGCCCTTGACGTCCCCCGAAGAGACAACGGTGCGGATGTGGAGGGAAGACTTTCCGGTGTAGACGAGCGTCGCTTCAACCTCGACCATGTCGCCGACGTTCACCGGGTCCGCGAAGTGGATGTTTCCTACGTACGCCGTGACGCAGTAGCTCTTGGCCCACCCGACCGCTGCAGCATACGCGGCCTTGTCGACCCACTCGAGCACCGTACCGGCGTCGACCGACCCGCTATGTCCCAGGTCGGTGGGAGCCGCGAGAAACCGCAGCGTCACCGAATGCGGGTTTGGTCGGTCAGGGGTTTCCACGCGTCGTTGCGTACCGGTTTCCATGGATTTCACGGTAGCGGAAGGAGCGTTCCACTCGGAACGAAGGTCGCTGCTTCCGCGAACATGACAAAGGAGCCCCGCTCAGCAGCGAGACTCCTCCGCTCTTAAGGCCGCCACCTTACCCGGGCAGGGACTCCAGCGACCATGGGTAGGAGTGCATATCCATGTGACCACCGGACTAGGCGCAACCCTGAAACTCCAACTCAATTCTCAGGTTGCAGGTGTACCGTGACGCACAGGATCCGTTCTCAGCTACACCACCAGAACGAGGAAGTTCGTGATGACTCGTACAGGCCGAAAATCATGGCGTCAGTGGACTCCGGCAGCCGTAGCAGCCGGGGCGGTTGGTGCAGCGGCCCTCGTTGCCCCGTTCACCGCCAACGCAGCCGTTGACCTCCCCGACAAAACGGCCGCCGAAGTTCTCGCCCTGGTGCAGGAAAAGGACGTCGACGCATTTTCCGGCACGGTGGAACAGGCCTCCAACCTCGGCCTCCCCGACCTCGCGGGACTCACCGCACCCGGTGGTCCACCCGGTGGTCAAAACAACGACGACGGCGAGCCCTCACCGGAGAGCGCCGCCCTGGAACTTCTCACCGGCTCCCATACGGCCCAGGTGTTCGTCAACGCACCCGACCAGGCCCGCCTGCAGGTGCTCGACCAACTTGAGGAACGCAACGTCATCCGTAACGGTGCCGACCTCTGGTACTACAACTCGGACGAGAACGAGGCCATCCACGCCACCCTCGAGGACCATCAAAAGCCCGACGGCGAAATGCAAGCCCCGGATGACATCGCTACCCACTTCCTCGAGAAGATCGATGCATCCACGGAAGTCACCGTCGGCTCCGACCGCATGGTCGCAGGGCGCCCGGTATATGACCTGATCCTCACGCCGCGTTCCACAGAGACACTGCTCGGGTCCGTAACCATCGCGGTCGACGGCGAAACCGGCCTCCCGCTGGGCGTCACTGTCGCGGCCGCCGGCAGCAGCGATCCCGCATTCAGCTCCGTATTCACGGAGATCAGTTACGAGGAACCGGCCGCCGACCTCTTCGCCTTCACTCCGCCGGCCGGAGCGACCGTCACCGAGATCCAACCCGGTGAGCACCAGGGCGACCACAAACGCGACCACGAGCGTGACCACGTCGATAAGAATGCGGCAGAGAAACCGACCGTGGTCGGCGAAGGCTGGGACGCCGTCGTCGTTATTCCTGCCGGCCAGCAGGAGCTGCCACCGGAACTGACGCAGCTCAGCACGCCGGTCGAGGGCGGTCAGCTCCTCTCCACGACGCTGGTGAACGTCCTGATCACCGACGACGGCCACATCCTCGCCGGCTCCGTCACGGCTGAACGCCTGCAGGCAGTAGCCGCCGGACAGTGAGCGGGGCCGGGGACCTCGTCATCGAGACAGCGGGCCTGACCAAGCGGTTGGGCGGACGAAACGTGGTCAACGGGATTGACCTCGCTGTGCCTCGCGGTTCCGTATTCGGATTTCTTGGCCCCAACGGTTCGGGGAAGACCACCACCATCCGGATCCTCCTCGGCCTGGCTTCGGCGACCTCCGGGGACGTCAAGGTTCTGGGTGAATCCATACCCCGTGCCACTCAGAACGTGCTGCCCCGGATCGGTGCGCTAGTGGAGGGCCCGGGCTTCTACCCGTTCCTCTCCGGGACCGCGAACCTGCTCCGGCTCGACGCCGCGGACCGCTACGTCTCCCCCTCCACACGGCGCCAGCGGGTTGACCGAGCACTGGAACGCGTCGGCCTCGCGCAGGCCGCGAACAAGAAGGTCGGCCGGTATTCCCTGGGCATGAAGCAGCGCCTGGGGATTGCGAACGCCCTTCTGACCCACCGCGAACTCATCGTGCTCGACGAGCCCACCAACGGCCTCGACCCCCAGGGCACGCGCGAAGTCCGTCATCTCGTCCGCTCGCTGACGGAGGAGGGCACTACGGTGTTCGTCTCCAGCCATCTGCTCACGGAGGTGGAGCAGATCTGCTCGCACGCTGCAGTGCTCAGCGCCGGTTCCCTTGTGGCGCAGGGCAGCCTCGACGAGTTACGGCGCTCCGGTGAGCCCCGCCTTCGCGTGGTCACCCCGGATGTGCCGGAGACTCACGCCGTCCTCCGCCGGTTGGGAACCACCCCCGACGACGACGGCGCCCCCTCCGGAGCACACAGCGTCACCGCGCCGCTTCCGGCAGGACTGACTCCGGACCGGGTGGTTCGGAGCCTCGTCGAAGCGGGTGTCCGGGTGAACGGCTTCACCGTGGACCAGGCGGGTCTCGAAGACCTGTTTGTTGCGCTCACCGGGGAGGGGTTCGACGTTGTCCAGTGAAGTCACCGTCACCAGGGAGACGGTTGCCCCCGTCAGGAAGTCGGCGGGGTGGCGGTTCCTCGGGTCCGAACTTTCCGTCCTCTTCCGCCGCCGGCGCACCTGGGCTTTGCTCGCCGCGCTTGCCGCCATTCCCGTGCTCATTGCCGTCGCGGTGAAGCTGTCCTCCGGTCCGCCCCGCGGGCGGGGTCCGGCGTTCCTCGACCAGGTGAGCCAGAACGGACTGTTCGTCGCCGTCGTCGCGACCATCGTCGCCATTCCGCTGTTCCTGCCGCTCACCGTCGGGGTGGTCGCCGGAGATACCGTCGCCGGGGAGGCAAGCACGGGTACGCTGCGCTATCTGCTCATGTCTCCCGTGGCACGAGGCCGGTTTCTCGTGGTGAAGTATGTGGGCGCCGTCGTCTTCTGTCTTGCAGCCACATTCACCGTCGCGGTGGTGGGCACCATCATGGGCGCGCTGCTGTTTCCTATCGGACCGGTGACCCTGTTGTCGGGAACGACCATAGACCCGCCCGAGGCGCTGCTCCGGATCGCCCTGGTATGCCTCTACGTGACGCTGTCCCTGCTGGGATTGTGCGCCGTCGGGCTCTTCATGTCGACCCTGACCGACGTTCCGGTGGGAGCCATGGCCGCAACCGTGGTGGCCTCAGTGGTCAGCCAGGTGATGGGGCAACTCCCGCAGCTGGAATGGATTCACCCCTGGCTGCTGACCCAGTACTGGCTCGGGTTCGCCGACCTGCTGCGTGATCCGATTGTGTGGGACTCCTTCGTCGCCAACGCGCTGCTGCAAGCCGGCTATATTGTGGTGTTCGGCGCCCTGGCGTACGGCCGGTTCAGCACCAAGGACGTGCTTGCCTGAGGGGTTCGGAACGGGCCGTTACCGGCCGGAGTGCCAGGCCGCTATCTCGGCAAGGAGCTCCCTGCGGCGTGCATCGGTGACGAAGGCGGACCGCACGGAATTCTCGGCGAGCTGCCTCAGCTGGTTGTCAGTAAGCCCAAAAAGGGGGCGGAGTTCGGCGAAGTTGTCATCCACATAACCGCCAAAGTACGCCGGGTCGTCGGAGTTCACCGACACATTCAGCCCACGTTCCAGCATGCGCGGCAACGGGTGGTCGGCGAGGGTGTCGACCGCCCGCAGCCGCACGTTTGAGAACGGGCAGACGGTAAGCGGTGTCTGCTCGGCAGCAAGCCGCTCCACCAACTCCTCGTCCTCCATGCAGCGAATACCGTGGTCGATCCTGGAAACCTTCAACACATCGAGCGCCTCCCAGATGTACTCCGGGGGTCCTTCTTCTCCGGCGTGGGCGATGCACTTCAGCCCGGCTTCGTGCGCTCGTTCAAAGACGCCGGTGAACTTGCTCGGCGGATGCCCCACCTCCGCCGAATCGAGCCCAATACCGATGATGGGCGCGTTCATCGCCAGCAGCTCCTCAAGGACTGCGAGCGCCTCCTCGGCGGGCTCATCACGCAGGAAGGCAGAGATCAGTTCGGTGCTGATCCCGAACTCTTCCTCGCTGTGAGCCAGGGCCGACGCAACCCCGTTCACGCAGGTGGCAAGCGATATCCCCCGGGACAGGTGCGCCTGCGGGTCCATCATGATCTCAGCGTGCCGGATGCCCGCCGCGGCGGCACGAGTCAGGTAGGCCCGAGTCATGTCGGCGAAGTCCCGCTCCGTCCGAAGTACCGCCATGTTGCTGTAGTACAGGTCCAGGAATGATTGCAGATCCGTGAACCGGTACTGCAGTCGCAACGCCTCCACGTCCGCGTAGGGCAGCTCAATGCCGTTACGGTCCGCGAGCGCGAAGATCAGTTCCGGCTCCAGCGTTCCCTCGATGTGCAGATGCAGCTCAGCCGTGGGCAACACAGACATGACAACTCTCCTCCGGATGCGGGTGAAATGCGCAGGTACGAACAACGCTACGCTGGCGCCGGTCGCAACGATGATGAAAGGATCGCATGCATGACCGACAGCACCGAGAGCACCCACACGCACGACGACGATCCCCGCGAGGCGGTCATCGAACCCACGCCAGAGGCAGGGCGCGCAGCCAACATTCGCGAAGAACAGGGAACGCACGCTGCCGGCGCCGTCCCGGCGGCCTACGTGGGAGGCGACGGTCCCGGGGACAATCCGGAAGACGCCGCCGACGACTCAGGGCACTGGGACGAACTGGGCAGAGAGAACCCGGTGAGGGAACCTCAGGGTGAGGAAAAGTAGCGTGAAGGGCTAGACCAGGGCGCCGACGAGGACCGTTGCTTCGACGTCCTTCGAGCGGTGGTCATAGCGGAAGGTGACCACACCGCCGTCGTGCTGGAGTACGTGGTTTGCGCCGTTACGCACGCCGAACGCGCCGTAGTTCTCTTCCCACGAACGGTC
>NZ_JAPSHV010000022.1:7501-30409 GCF_031179385.1 Arthrobacter sp.
CCGTTGCTTCGACGTCCTTCGAGCGGTGGTCATAGCGGAAGGTGACCACACCGCCGTCGTGCTGGAGTACGTGGTTTGCGCCGTTACGCACGCCGAACGCGCCGTAGTTCTCTTCCCACGAACGGTCAATGGCGACCTTGTATTCGTAGGTGCCGGCAGGCAGCTGTGCGGTCAGTTCCCAGCGCTGTGAGACGGGGCTGTAGGCCATCTGCACCTGCTCCTCGGCGGGTGCCCAGTCCTCGGCACCCAGGCGGTGGCCGAAGTTGCCCGCCAGTGCGACGGCGTCGGGCGCGGTAGCGTAGCGCGAGCCTTCCTCGGTAATGGTCCAGCCGGTGCGGCCCTTGACGATGTATCCCTCCTTGACGAGGGATGCCGTCGCAGCCGAGAGCCGCTTCACGCCGCGGGCGACGCCGCCGCTGAGGACTTCGCTCTCCCACTCGCTGAGCGGCACGCGCGCAACAGCCGTAGCCAGCACATCTGCACCCTTTACTGCGGCTCCAGGCTGCTCGGCGAGGATCTGGACAATGGCCTTCAGGCGACCGGCGGTGTTGTCTTGGGCACTCATGTGTGTGGACCTCCAAATAGCTATGCTTCCCCCACGATTTTGACAGCGCACTCTCCCAATGCCGGGGAGCCCGGGAAGCGCCGGGCATGTCGTGTCGGATTGTGACTGGAGAAGCCTCGCGTCGAGCAAAAGTTTTCCGCTGAATGAGAAAGTTATTTCACGAAAGGTATGGTGTAAGTCACACCGCACTGCTAACGTCGGATAACGAAGCCAACGGCGGGCTCCTTCTCTTGGAGCTATCTACCAGGTGGACCTGCAAATCCCATACCGCAGCAGTCTGGTCGCATGACACCGCTCCCTTTGTTGGCGCCCGTAGACGCGAGCGATTGCTGCCCCACGTTCGGGAGTATCTCCGTGACTACCACCACCAAAGAAGAGCAGTTCCTCTCCAGAGCCATCTCTCTGGCAACAGACAACGTACACAACTCGGGCGGCCCGTTCGGTGCGCTCATCGTGACTCTGGACGGCAAGACGTTCGACGGCGTCAACAGGGTCACCGCCAACAATGACCCAACTGCGCACGCCGAGGTCATGGCCATCCGCAATGCGTGCGCATCCCTCGAAACCTTCGACCTCTCCGGCAGCACCCTCTACACGAGTTGCGAGCCGTGCCCCCTCTGCCTGTCGGCCGCCCTCTGGGCGCGCGTGGACGCCGTCGTCTTCGCTGCCGACCGGAACGACGCCGCCAAAGCGGGCTTCGATGATGCAGTCTTCTACGACTACTTCGCCACCCCTGTGGAGAACCGGTCCATGCCGGTCCGCCACTACGACCTGACGTCATCGGCCCAGGTCATCGCCACCGCACCCTTCGAAGCGTGGAGCACACTCGCCGCGCGGGTGGACTACTAGGAGCAGGCCATGGCCATCCTCATCGAACCCGGCAGCCATCCTGAGCCCTCCGGCACGCGTCCGGCGCAACCCCTACAGCCCGCACCCCTCAGCCCAGTCGACAAGTTCTTCAAGATCACCGAACGCGGTTCGACCAAGGGCCGGGAAGTCCGCGGCGGCTTCGTCACGTTCTTCACCATGGCTTACATCGTCATCCTGAATCCGTTGATCCTGGGCGGCTTCAGTCCCGACGCCGCCGCACTCGATGTCGAGGGGGGCTGGCTTCAAGCCAGCCAGGTCGCCGCCGTGACGGGGCTGACCGCGGGAGTCATGACCATCATCTTCGGGATCGTGGCCAACCTCCCATTCGGCATCGCTGCGGGCTTGGGAATCAACTCCTTCCTCGCCGTTTCCGTCGTGGGTGACGTCACCTGGGCCGAAGCGATGGGCCTCGTGGTCATCAACGGCCTGCTGATCGTGCTGCTGGCCGTGACCGGCGCGCGGACAGCGATCTTCAACGCTGTACCACGGCAGCTCAAGGCGGCGATCACCGTCGGAATCGGGCTGTTCATTGCCTTCATCGGCTTCGTGGATTCCGGTTTCGTCACCCGCACGGCCGGCGGTCCGCCGGTTCAAATGGGCGACGGCGGCTCCATCACCACCGTGCCGACGCTCGTTTTCATCATCGGCTTGGTGACCATGGGCATCCTGATCGCTCGCAAGATTCAGGGTGGACTGCTGATCGGCATTGTGGTGACCACCGTCATCGCGATCATTGTCGAGATGTCCATGCGCCTCGGCGCGGGCGGGCCCGACAATCCCACCGGCTGGCACCTCAACGCTCCGGTGATCCCCTCGAACATCGTGTCGCTGCCGGACTTCAGTCTGGTGGGAGCATTCGACCTCTTCGGGGCGTTCGACCGCATCGGCGCTCTCGCCGCCACCATGCTGGTGTTTACGCTCGTCTTCACGAATTTCTTCGACGCCATGGGCACCATGACGGGGCTCGCGAAGCAGGCAGGTCTGACCAACAAGCAGGGCAACTTCCCCCGCCTGAAATCCGCACTTGTGATTGAAGGCGTCGGCGCGGTTGCCGGCGGTGGAACATCCGCCTCGTCCAATACGGTGTTCATCGATTCAGCCGCCGGCATCGGCGAGGGTGCACGCACGGGCCTCGCATCCGTGGTGACTGGCGGGCTCTTCCTGGCGGCCATGTTTTTCACTCCGCTGACTGCGGTGGTTCCGCTGGAGGTGGCGGCGGCGGCACTCGTCGTCGTCGGCGCGATGATGGTGGCGCAGATCCGCGAGATCGACTTCCGGAACTTTTCGATCGCGCTGCCTGCATTCCTGACCATCGTGACCATGCCGTTGACCTACTCGATCGCGAACGGCATCGGAGCGGGCTTCATCAGCTGGGTCATCATCCGCGCGGCTTCGGGCAAGGCCCGCAAGATCCATCCGCTCCTGTGGGTGGTGGCCGCGGGGTTCCTTGTTTATTTCGCCCGTGGACCCATCACGCTCTGGATGGGCGGCTGACCTAACACCCGAGGGCGCACCGGAATATGCTGGCCCCGTGCAGCTGACCTTCGAGGGTGACATCTGGTATTGGCGGGGCCCGGCACCGTTCCATTTTGTAACGGTGCCGGAGGAGCAGTGCGTGGAGGTCCGGGCGGTGTCCAAGGTGGTCAGCTACGGCTGGGGAATGATCCCGGCGGCGGTAACCATCGGCGGCACCACCTGGACCACCGCCATGTTCCCGAAGAACGGCGGCTACATCGTGCCGATCAAGGACTTCGTCCGTAGGGACGAGGGAATTGACGACGGCGACAGGGTGACACTGCTGCTCTCCATAGATGCGTGAGGGTTAAGCAGAAGGTCTTCGAGCAGGCGCTTGGCGGAGACTCTTCGCCTACTTCAGAGACGTGCAGGCCACATATAGTGGGGGCTCGAGTACTGATAGTTGATATCCGGATCGCGTAGCGAAGGAGCACGGGCGTGGCCGACGAGAAGGAAACGCGAGCGCCCGTCTCCACGGAACTGGATCGCATCGATCGCGAGATCCTCGCTGAACTAACCCGGGACGGCCGCATGTCCGTCAGCCAGGTTGCTGAGAATGTCCACATCTCCCGCGCCCACGCCTACACGAGGATCAGCCGCCTCACGAATGACGGTGTGCTCAGGAAGTTCACAGCACTGGTGGACCCGATCAAGGTAGGGCGCAAGTCCTCGGCCTACGTGACGCTGAAAGTGGAACAGCGCTCTTGGCGGGAGCTCAAGGAGGCTCTGCGTGCGCTTCCCGAGGTGGAGCACATTGCGCTGGTCGGCGGGGATTTCGACGTGATCCTGCTGGTCCGCGGGACGGACAACGCCGACCTGCGCCGCATCATTTTCGACCAGCTGCAGTCGATGTCAGGTGTCCTGGACACGCAGACCTTCCTGATCTTCGAAGATCTGGATAATCGGTAGGCCCGCGCCGGCTCAGTAATTTCCATCCGTCCACTCGTTGCGGAGTAATGCGGGTCACACTGACAATTCGTCCACTGAACCATTGGATGTGTAACTAAAGTTCCGCGCTTGCTCGGGAAAGCTGTCCAACAGGTGGCCCCGGGCGGATAATTGTTGGAAATAGTGATCCAGCAAGGACGGAACAATGACGATCTCCGCTCATCCCCAAGGGGAAGCCAACGCGCCCACCGCAGATCCCATCGCTGAATCAGTGCGGAAGTTCGGCATCACGGTCGAGGATTACCTCCTCCCCGCACGCCATCCGATCCAGATGGTGAATCCTGACGGCAAACTGGTGCCCGCCGGCGAACAGGGAACCCAGCCCGGACATGAGTACCCGCTTCCGGGCGATGAAGCCTTGCTGGCAGCCTATGAGGAACTGGTCATCGGACGGCGGGTCAACGACCAGAACTCAGCCCTGGTTCGTCAGGGACGCATGGCTGTGTACCCGTCCAGCCACGGCCAGGAGGCCTGCCAGGTTGCGGCAGCACTGTGTCTCGCAGAGGGCGACTGGATGTTCCCGACGTACCGGGACTCCGTTGCAGTCATGACCCGCGGGGTTGATCCCGTGAAGGTCATGACCATCTTCCGCGGTGACTGGCACGGAGGGTATGACCCCTATGAGCGCAACGTCGGAATCCAGTCGACGCCGCTGACAACACAGCTTCTGCACGCTGTGGGTGTAGCCCACGCGGCCAAGCTGCGCGGCGAGGAAACGGTCGTCCTGGCCATGTGCGGCGACGGAGCCACCAGCGAGGGCGATTTTCATGAAGCCCTGAACTTCGCGGCTGTCTTCAGGCTCCCCGTCATCTTCTTCGTACAGAACAACAAGTACGCCATCTCCGTCCCCCTCGCGCATCAGTCCGTTGCTCCATCGCTGGCACACAAGGCAGTGGGCTACGGGATGGCAGGTGAACGCGTCGACGGCAACGACCTCGTCGCTCTGCTCGCCGTATTGGGCCGTGCGGTGAAACTCGCCCGCGAAGGGTCGGGGCCGCTTCTCGTTGAGGCGCACACCTACCGCATGCAGGCCCATACCAATGCCGACGACGCCACCCGCTACCGCCAGGACAGTGAAGTCGCCGAATGGCAGGCCAAGGATCCCTTGACACGGATGAAGACCTATCTCACCGAAAAAGGTGTGCTGACTGAGCAAGTGGAAGCTCGGATAACAGATAGGGCTGAAGGAGTTGCTGGCCAGCTCCGTGAAGGACTCGGCAAAGACGTCCCGGTGGACCCCCAGAACCTCTTCAAGTACGTGTTTTCCACCCCCACCCCGCAGCTCAAGGAACAGTCAGCCTTGCTCGCCGATGAGCTCTCCAGGGAAGAGGCCGCAGAATGAGCCCCACGATCACCACTTCCTCCGAGGCAAACGGCAACGTCAGTGCCGCAACCGCCACGGCTGCCGCCAGAGCCGCTGAATCCAGTAAAGGGCCTGAGTCCGTCACCCTCGCCAAGGCGCTCAATACGGCCATGTCCGACGCCATGCAGGAGAACGACGCCGTCATTGTGTTCGGCGAGGATGTCGGGCTGCTGGGCGGCGTCTTCCGCATCACCGATGGTCTAACCAAGACTTTCGGGGAACAGAGGTGTTTCGACACGCCGCTGGCGGAGTCCGGCATCGTCGGCATGGCAGTGGGCATGGCCATGAACGGCATGCGGCCGGTCATTGAAATGCAGTTCGACGCCTTCGCGTACCCTGCATTCGAGCAGATCGCCAGCCACGTCGCCAAGATGCATAACCGCACCCGGGGAGCGGTCAAACTGCCCATCGTGATCCGCATCCCCTACGCCGGAGGCATCGGCGGCGTCGAGCACCACTGTGACTCCTCCGAGGCCTACTATGCGCATACGGCCGGACTGAAGGTGTATGCGCCGGCCACTGCCGCTGACGGCTACCGGATGCTCCGCGAGGCGATCGATTCCGATGACCCCGTGGTCTTCATGGAACCCAAGAAACTGTACTGGTCCAAGGACCTGGTGGACCTGGAAGCATTGCGCGAACAACATGTTGCCAATCGGGCAGCTGGCGTCGCCAGCGAGGGACGGGCTGCCGTTGCCCGAACCGGCACCGACGCCACCCTCATCGCCTACGGGCCGTCCGTACCGACGGCGTTAGCCGCAGCTGCCGCGGCCGCGGAGGAAGGCCGCTCCCTGGAGGTCATCGACGTCCGCTCCATCGTTCCCTTCGATGACACGACGGTGAACGAGTCCGTCCGGAAGACGGGACGCGCCGTCGTCATCGCCGAAGCCCATGGCTTCGCGTCCGTAGCCTCGGAAATCGTGGCCCGGGTTCAGGAGAACTGTTTCCACCACCTGGCGGCTCCGATCCGGCGGGTGACGGGCTTCGATATCCCCTACCCCGCGCCAAAACTCGAGCACCACTACCTGCCCAGCGTGGATCGCATCCTCGACGCCGTCGACGACCTTCAGTGGGACGACTAATCATGAACGAAACGAACGTATTCCTCCTCCCCGACCTCGGCGAAGGTCTGACCGAAGCCGAACTGGTCACGTGGCTCGTCTCCGTTGGTGATGAAATCAGAGTCGATCAGCCGATCGCCGAGGTGGAAACGGCCAAGTCCATGGTCGAGGTGCCGTCGCCCTATGCGGGCACAGTGGCAGTTCTCCACGGAGAGCCCGGGCAGACTCTCGACGTCGGCAAGCCGCTCATTTCCGTGACAGCTCCCGGTGCCGCAGCCAGCAAGCCGCTCGCCGATGAGAGCGCCACACCGGCAGCCGATGCTGCAGCAACGGCCTACCGGGAAGAGGAAAAGGCCGGTTCCGGCAACGTCCTGATCGGATACGGCACCCCCGGCGGCCACGGCCAGGCACGCCGAAGCCGGCCACGCAGGGCCGGGTCCGGCGCACCCGCCAGCGCCAGCGCCAACGCCAGCACGACGACGGTCTCGCCTGGCGAAGGGAAGCGCATGGCTGTCAGCTCCCCACTTGTTCGGCGGATCGCGAAGGACAACGGCGTCGACCTTGGTTCCCTCCACGGAACCGGGCCCGCCGGCCTCATCACCCGCCGTGACGTCGAATCAGCCCTCTCCACGCCGCACGCGCCCGCCGTGCGAAGCTCGCAGGACCAGCCCGCCTCGGCGAGCACCACGCCCGCGTCGGCTGGCGGCTCAGCGGATCTGGACTCAAGGACCGGTCTTGACGTGTCTTCACGGACTCCGGTCAAGGGTGTGCGCAAGGCAGTGGCTGCAAATATGACCAGAAGCCGCCGGGACATTCCGGAAGCCACGGTCTGGGTGGATGTGGATGCCACCGCATTGGTGGAACTCCGCGCCGATCTGAAGAAGCGGGACCCGGAGAACACGCCGGGGCTGCTCGCTTTCATCGCCCGCTTCGTTCTCTCGGGTCTGAAGAAGTATCCGGAGCTGAACACCCGTTACTCGGCGGAGAACGAGGAGGCGGAGATCATCGGCTTCGACGGGGTCAATCTCGGTTTCGCCGCCCAGACGGAGCGTGGTCTTGTGGTTCCGTCCATCCGTAACGCCGATCGTCTCAGCGCCCGCCAGCTCGATGCCGAGATCCGTCGCCTCAGCAGCGTCGCCCGGCAAGGGAAGGCCACTCCCGCGGAGCTGGGCAGCGGCACTTTCACGCTGAACAACTACGGAGTATTCGGCGTGGACGGATCAGCGGCCATCATCAACTACCCCGAGGTCGCTATCCTCGGTGTCGGCCGCATCATCGACCGGCCCTGGGTGGTCGACGGCGAACTCGCAATCCGCAAAATGGTTGAGCTTACGCTCGTCTTCGACCACCGCGTGTGCGACGGCGGAACTGCGGGCGGTTTCCTCCGGCACGTCGCGGACGCCATCGAGAGCCCGGCGTCAGCACTGGCGGATCTCTGACGTCCGACAGCCTTGTCCGTCTACACGCCCTCACCATCAGTCCCGAGGACGAAGAAGATGAAGGACAAGAAGGCTGTCTTCTCGCCGGTGAGGATGCGCGGTGGCAGGAGTTCATGGGGAGTGCCTGGGGATGGCGGTGGTTCGCTCACGGTGACTATGCGGTATCCCGCCGATGTGAAGGCATTGATCATCGCGTGCAGTGGTCGGTGCCAGAAGGTCAGGACCGCGGGCTGGCCATTGAACTCGTAGTCCTCCGAGTACTGCCGGATGGCGAAGTAGTCCTCGTCGGGTTGGGTGATCACGCTCACCGTGGGGTGGTTGACCGACAGGATCAAACGGCCCCCTGGCTTCAGCACACGCCTTAGCTCGGCAAGTGGTGCTGACCAGTCCTCCAAATAATGCAGGACCAAGGATGAGACAACATCGTCGAAGGAATCATCAGCGAAAGGAAGCGGCTTGCTGAGATCGGCCAGGCGCAGGCCCGCCGTCGGGCCCAAACGCTGTCGTGCCAGATCCAGCATGGCGGCACTGGAGTCGAAGCCGGTCACGGTAGCGCCTTTCGCGGCCAGCGCCGCGGACAGGGGTCCGGAGCCGCACCCCGCGTCAAGGATCCGGTGGCCCTCGACGTCACCGGCGAGGGCGATCATCGCCGGCCGCTCGTAGTAGGCGTTGAGAAGGCTGGACTCATTCTCCGCGGAGTAACTCTCAGCAAAACTGTCATAGAGATCAGCTTTCATAGATTTTCACTCTCAGAGGCTCGCCGACGGTGAGTAGGGTCAACTCGAATCCTAACTATCTGTGTCATTCCACGACGAGGTTCTGATGCCCGTCGCTTAGCTCACGCACGATATCGAGGTGACCGGCATGGGTGGATGTCTCGATGAGTACGCGGAACAGAACCTCTCGGCCGGTGGACATGGGCGGTGCGCTGAACTCGCTGGCCGGAGGCCACCAGCGCGGAGGCTCGTTCAGGTCTGTCCGAGCGAGGACCTCGTCGCTGGCCGCGATTTCATGCTGGTACATCCTGATCGCTTCTGCACCTGTCATCGGCTCGGACGCCCAGCCATTGTGAAGAGCGGCGATCGCCCTCGTTTCACCGCCGAGAACGGCGGAGATCCAAAACAGCTCGTCGTCGAACGCGAGGTGGTTCAACATCCGTGTCATCGTCCAGCCAGACGGGACCAGAGACCGACCCATCGCGGGTTCTGATATGCCGGTGACGGCTCTTAGTACGTGGGCTCGTTCCTTCACCAGCTGAGTCAGTAGTAAGTCATCATTCACGCTTTTGACTCGTATCCGATGAGCCAGCGGAGGCCGTATCGGTCCGTGACCTGCCCGTCTGAGCCTTCCCAGGGCCGTTGCACCAAGGGGTCGACAGCTGTTCCACCGACACACAACTTGTCGAACCATTGATGCAGAACTGCCGGTTCAGCTGTACCCAGCAGCGAAAGGGTGAGGCCTTCCACCCGTACCGGCTGCTCTCCGGTAGCAGCGTCTGAGCCAGCCAGGGCGACCACGCCGTCGAGGACGCCGTGCGCCACAGCGCTCGGTGGGCCATCGGTCCTGCCGAAGTCTTCATAGGAGTGCAGTGACAAATCGCCCCCGAAAACGTCCCTGTAGAAACTCAAAGCTTCCCCGGCGGTTCCGGGAAAGTTGATGTAGATGAGAGGTGCAGCCATGGTGAGCACTCCTGACGCTTGTATGTGTTTCGATCGAATAGTCGTTCAATACTTGATAGACGGATCGACTTCACGAAAGTCATCGCTGAGCCTGAAATTGGCGGAAGAATTCCTCACCGTGCCCCATAGGGCGCTACGCGTGGTCGCGGTCATCCTGTCTCGACGTTCAGCCTGCACGTGCGGCGCGTCATGCCCTTCGGGTTGACATCTAGACAAGTATCGGCATCAGTCGACAACAAAGTCCGGAAGTAACAGAGTCTCCAGTGCAGTTAGTGCGGCCTACCCACTTGGGGAACGGTCTGGCTCCTCAACCTGCGGAACAAGGACACGCAGATGTGCGTTGCATATCTGCGTGTAGTGGTACCCGCATGCGCCAGAGAGAAGAGCATCTAAAGTGGCAACCGATTACGACGAAGTCCGTTCCGACGTCAAGGAATCCCAGGATCGCTCCCTGGAGGCCTTGCAGGCCGCCAACGCCCCAGATGCACGCAGCGTCGTGAAGGAGTTGGACGAAGCCGACGCCTTTGATGAGGGGCTGACCCCCGGCGGAGAAATCGTTTCCGACGAACTCATCGTTCAGGTGATCCCGCAGCGCGAGGACGAGTTCACGTGCTATTCCTGTTTCCTGGTTCGGCACCAATCGCAGAAGGCGCGCGAGGCAAACGGGCATACGTACTGCATCGAGTGCGAAGGCTAACTTGACTGAGGCACAGTCCGAGAGGTCACTCATAAATAGGTTATTGGCACTGTAAAACGCCTAGTCAGAAGGGGTTTTTTCTATTCTTCCTCGGTGACAGGTTCAGCCCATTCGAGAGCCGCGACGAGGTGTCCCTCGTTGGGAAGTGCCTTCTTCTCTGCTGCCGGTAGCTTGTCGTAGGTGTAGGCGACGACGGCCATCGGCGACGTTGACCGGCCCAGGCTGTAGCGGACGCTGCGGTCGTTCTCGGTCCCGCAAATCAGAATCCTGACCGTTTCGTTGTGGTAGTCCCGCTGAAGCATGTCATCGACAAGGGCAACATAGAAGTTGAGTTTCCCCGCATATTCAAGCTTGAATCTGCCCGTCGTCAGCTCGATGACCACGTACCGGAGTTGTTCGATGTGGAAGAACAACAGGTCCACATAGTAGTCGTCACCATCGACGTCGAAGTGCACCTGACGGCCTACGAAGGAAAAGCCTGGGCCAACTCCCGGAGGGTTTCGGTGATGCGGCTCGTCAGGGCATTTTTCAGGTCGCGTTCGGCGACCTCACCGGACAGGCCAAGGAACTCGAAATTGTAGGGGTCCTTGGCCGCATGCTGGGCAAGTCCGGAGTTGCGAGCTGGCGAGTAAAATTGGATGTCGCCGTACCGGTGCGTTCCACCGAACGATTCATCATCATGTTCAGCAGCACGTTCCGGGACCAACCGTATTGAACGGCTGCGGCCGCATACCAGTCCCGTTCCTCGCCGGTGGCTGCCTTGTCCAAAATCGTGAAAATATGGCCCCACGGCAAATGTGCCACAAGCTGTGGCACATTTGCCGTGCCGCGCCCCAGGCCCGGACCATCGCAGTCATGTATTGCAGGTACCGGTATGACAGTCCAGCTAGACGGGTCCCTCACCGCTCGTGTCTCGGGGGTGTCCCATCACGTCGATCTGGAAGTACTTAGCATGGCAACATGACGACAACGGGGAACGTCTGGACCGAGCCACTGATAGGAAGCATCATTCTGATGCTCGTAGTCGGCTTTTTCTCGCAGACATCTCCATCTGCCTTTATTGCCGTCCTGATAACTCTGACCGCGCTGGCATTCGGCATACAGATCGTCAGGGCGGTCCTTACGAACTCTTCCCAGCGGACCGAGAATCCTGAACTCGCGTCTCGAAGGCAATCGGTGCTGACACTGGCATCAGTGGTTGGCGCCTTGTCAGTCCTTCTATTCGCATACGCCTCATACACGCTGCTCGCATTTTGCACACTACTTTTCCCTCGCAGCTATCGGTGTAGCGCTGTGCTGTGGGATCGTGGCATTCGTTTCAATCCACACCGCAAAGCAGCCAGCCCCGCAAAGCCAATAGCAGCCAGCCCTCAGATTGCGGCTACTTGGAGCCCCCACTGCGCCACGGTCGGAGTGCCCTTCTGCATCTGGTCATTCCGGGATGGATTAGGGTGTCGTGCATGGGGGCTGGTTCGTAGTGGCGCCGGTTGCGTTGCCGCTGTTACTCAGGGCTGCGGTGGCGGGCGCTTCACTGGGTGCGTTTGTAGGTGCCGGATTGACTCTGTTGGACCTCATCGCTCAACAGCACGGGTCCTTATGGCTGGGCTTCACACAAATGGTTGTCCTCGGCATGATCGGCATTCCTGTTGGTGCGTTGGCAGGTTTGATGACGGGCGTCGGCGCCTTGATCAGCTTGCGCATGGCTCGTATATCGTCGCCGGAAAGCTTTCCCAATGGTCGCGCTGGGGCTCTAGGTGCAGGCCTCATGACCATCATCTATCTCGGGGTCGGACTAACCCTTGTTGGGAACATGCCGTTACCCTCCTTTCTGATGGCGACGGGGTTTGGTGTCGTAGCCGCGTTGCTCGCAGCGTTTCAGATCCGGCGGCTGAATCATAGAAGGCCGGCGTAGTGATTCCTGATCGATCCCTCACCGAACAGGACCTGCCTCATCGGATTAGAGCTCTCGAACGTTGAGCATCGATCTGAGCTGGAGCTTCCGCCGTAGGGAGGTTCTCTCGAGACCGTCGACGACGACCGCTGCGCCGATCCAGGCCGCACCACTCATCTCGACAAGCGAATGGCACGCTTCTGCCTGAGCACCGGTGGCGATCCAGTCATCCACGAAGAGGACCCGGTCCCCAGCCTTTAACAATGAGCGGCGCAGCCCGAGTCGCAAGCTTCGGTTGAGGTAATCAGGTCCAGTCGACGTCTCCCACCAAGCATCGCTGTCGGCCGCACGCCCAGGGTCCTTCCGTACTTCAGCGAAACCGATACCTAGATGCTGCGCCGTTAGGACGCCGAGCAAGCTTCCATGAGATTCGGTACCCATGACGACGGTCGGTGCCGATTCTGCAAAGAGAGCCGCTAGACCCGGACCGAGCGACAAGAGTAGGTCTGGACTCCGCCACCATCCGGTGACATCAGCTCTAAAATCTGGATCGGTCCGGTCCCCTCGCCATCGAAACGACTGACGAAGACGATCCCGCATATCAGATTCCTTCCGCATGCATTTATCCTCGCAACACTGCCGAAATTCGCCGCGCAACACCGCGCGACCGTGTCGCTCAACATCCCCTCACGGTTTGCCTACAAAGCTTGCGAGAGCATCGATCCACTGGTCGAAGGCGTCAAGATGCGCATCATGTGATGCGTCCGCCAGGTCGACGCGGGAAACGTTCAAGCCTTTCTGAGTGAAAAGGTCCTTCTGCTCGTCGGTGAACATGCCGTGATCGGCGTAGATGGCAAGCGTGGGAATTTATGTTCTCCCATTCCTCCCACCGTGCAGACGCAACGGCGGCGATGGTCCGGACCATCACGTCCGGGTCGAACCTCGGATAGAAACCGTCGTGGCGTTCCTCTAGATCGGAAACCCATGCCCGCGCGAGCGGAGTGTCCCCGAGCGCGGTTTGCGCGACTCACGAGTCGTAAACGGAACCTCCCAGGATCGGAAGTAATCACCCATCGCCGTATGGTCATTGGCTTCCCCTTCACCGGCGTAGCACTCAAGAAGGACAAGCCGACGGACCAGGTCAGGATGTGACGCCGCAAATAGCATCGCCGTATGCGCCCCCCATTGACTGGCCCACGAGGTCCACGCCGCCAAGCCCTTCAGCTTGGATGACTCGAACGACATCGTCGATGAAGGCCTGCCGTGATGTATCGGCCGGTAGTCGGTTGCTGAGCCCATGGCCACGCTGATCGATCAGGACGACTTTTCGTCCGTTCAGGGCATGAGCGGTAGGCAGAAATTCGCGGATGCTTCCGGCAAGCCCGTGAAGAATCGTCACTGCCGGCTCTTCTCCGTCAAAAACCGTGTACGAGATTGTGACACCATCGTCGGCTGTGACTTCTCGGACCGTGCTTCCATTCGGCAATCCTACGGAGAAGGTGCACCCGATCGGGAAAGGCGATTCCTCGCCGCACCTTAGGAGGGCTGATTGGGACCGGCGGGGGCGGGCGCTTTAGCTGGCAAGTTTCAGCTCAATGACTACGCAGGTGGCAGCTCCAGGATGCCTCACCGTCCCTCCCTGTAAGGGATTGGACGAGAAAATGCGTTATCGCAGTGTCATCCTTGAGGACCGCCCGGTTTCGGTGCAGATCCAGTAAAGCTTTCCTCAGATTCCTGCCGCGTCGCCCGTAAGCGCAAGACGGCAAGCACGACCCAGACTGCCGTTATTACTGAACCTGCGACAAAGAAGAAGATGTTGATTCCCGTCCATCCCTGCTCCTCCAGTCGCAAGAGAGGTGGGACCGCCACACAAACTCCCACAAGTATTCCTATACAAATTTGGAACGGGGGTGGGTACCGCCTGCGTAGGGAATCTGGCATGTCCTCAGCTTGCCCCCTTGGGGCAACTAAGTAGAAGGCGTGCAGGCGCCGTCGGCGGCGTCAGGCTGACGATGTCCGGATAAAGGGAAAAAGCTGACGTGCCCCAAACGCTACGCGCTAGAGGTTGTCTCGTATCCCATGGGATGCAAGACATAAGTACGAGACAGTTCCGCTAGCTTACTCCCGCAGCCGTGCAGGACTACACGGCTATGACGATCCCCCACCGTACCCATCCGCCAGGTGCTATCTGTGTTGACGGCACTATCCGTCGTAGTGTTCTTCTGAACTGCGTTCATCGAGACCGACGGGGGAGGCTGTTTATTACGGGGTCGTTGAGTGGTCGGGGTGTTCCTCACGGAGCGGTCCCTCACTAGGCATTCGCAAGTGCACGCCTGCGTTTGATAGCGTTCTTGGCTGCCCAGTGGCCAAGGAGGGCAACAGCGATAATGATGGTCCCGGAAGCTGACATCGCGAGCCCGATGCTGATTTTGATCAGGAAGGCGCCCATGGCGGCGCCGAGGAGTATTGCCAAGATAGCTGCGATTCGTCTGTTCAGTAGGCCCTTCATGCCGCGGTGGAAGAAGGCCTCCCCTGCTAATGCGGTCAGGGTGGATGTAACGACGACGGTGGTCATTTCGCGCACGGCTAGTTTGCGCGCTACGTATGCTTGGGCTCCCATTGCAGCGGCGGCCAGGGAAGACATGATCAGCTGCGTCGTGGAATCGGGTTGATCCTGGGATAGGAATGCCAGGAGTCCGACCGAGATCAGGATAAGTCCCGCGAAAAGCAGCAGCAGCGTGACTGTGCCCGACCACATCGCCGGCTTCCTTTTCAGTATCAACCCCGTGATCGCAGCTCCCGCCGAGAAACACAACATTGCAGCCAATGGGCCCAAAACTGGTAAGTTCTCGGCACCGACGATGGCCATGCCAAGAATTACTACATTCCCTGTCATGTTCCCGATGAAGACGTGGTCCAGCGCAAGGTAGCCGATGGCGTCCACGATTCCGGTTCCAAAGGTCAGAGCCATCAGCAGCCAGAGCACGCGCTTGTTCCAGCGTTGATCGATGGGAGTTTCCGGCTGCTTCGGTTCCTGGGAAGTCCTGTCTGGTGCCGAGGTTTGTTGCGGGGTGGTCATTTTCGAATCTCCTGGAGGATCCTCGTCTGGATAGAGGCGAGATGGGCTGCGGCGGCTTCGAAAGCCCCTGCGGAGTCGCGTCGCGCTATGGCATCCGCGATGGCCTGATGTTCCCTGGCGGACGAGGTGATACGGGATCTGGTCAACAGTTTCTCGCTTCTTGAGGGTTCCGCTAGCTCCTGGACTCGATCCAGCAGTGTGACCAGGAGCGGGTTGTAGGTGTACTGCACTATCGCTAGATGAAAGGATCTGTCCAAAATGGCGAATTCTTTGCCGGAATCGACGCCTCGGGTATCTTGAATGATCCTGTCCAACTGGGCGATATCTCGCTCCGTGGCGCGCGTAGCGGCACGTTCGGCCAGAGGCGGTTCGATGCAGGCTCGCAGCTCCATTACCTGCATCAGCTCCGTTTCCTCCGAACCGAGTCCTGCAGCGACAGTGCGCCCCATTGGAGACGAGTCGAAAGCTTGCACGGTTGTGCCCGACCCGGGCTTCCGTTTGATTAAGCCCTTTTGTGAGAGGTCTCGGAGTGCATCACGGACACTCCCTCGGGAGAACCCAAACTCCTCAGCCAGCGCCCGCTCAGAGGGGATTCGCTGGCCAGCTTGTATCTCGCCGTCAAGGATGAGTCGCTCAAGTGTGGTCGCCAGTGAGTCACCTTTTGACAGTTGGGGAAATAGTGACTTGCGCCAGTCCACGGTTACCCTCCACCTACTCGTGCGGCGAGACGTGAAACGTAAACGTAACCCACCGCCGCAGGAAATCTCTTGTCAAAGCACCTACTTTCAGCAAGGATAGTCTCCAACGCCAGATTGGTCCATTGGTTGGACCACTTAGGAACCGAGGAAAATATGCGAGTTCAACGAAATCTGTCTAAAGCCGGAGCGGTAGCCGCCATTTCCTTGCTTGCGCTCACAGGTTGTGGAGGGGGCGACGGTGCTGCCTCGACGGAACCGGAGGACACGGGCGATGCTCGTGAGGCTAATGCCGACATCGCGGCGATGGTGCCCGAATCTATAAGTGCTGACGGGAAACTGGTGATCGGCGTCGACCCGAGCATTGCTCCTATGGTTTACGAAGACCCCGCCACGAAGGAGATTACCGGGTTTGAAGGCGAACTGGCTCGTGAGATAGCGGCCGTTCTGGGCTTGGAGCCTGAGTTCGCCAAGTCACCATTCACGGGTCTTATCGCGGGCCTGGACGCGAAACGGTACGAGACGGTCATGTCATTTGTCGTCGATACCAAGGAACGCCAGGAGACCGTCGACTTCGTTGACTATTTCAAGGTCGGAGCGGGGATTTTGGTCCCCAAGGGCAACCCTGACGGGATCGAGCAGCCGCTGGACCTTTGCGGCGTGAAGACGGTTGTCGGGTCGAACAGTGCTGGCGAGCGGGCTGCCGATGCCATTTCCGAAGACTGCACTGCGGAAGGTAAACCGGCCATCGACAAATTAGTAGTCCAAGCCCCGACCGATATCCCTCAGGCTCTGACGACGGGTAGGGCAGATGCAGCGCTCAATGCAAGCGTACTGGTCGCATATTCACAGGCGCAGGCACCGGAATCATTTGACGTCGCCGGTGAATTTTTTGGTGAAGTTCCCGGGGGAGCGTTATTTCATAAAGACGATGCGGAACTGCGTGACGCAGTAGCTCAAGCCGTCGTAGAACTGCAGGAGGATGGGACCTACGACGCGCTGCTGGAGGAGTACGGGCTGGAATTCGCGAGCCTCGAAGGAGCCCCGGTCAATGCGGCGGAAGGGTGAAATGAGCCTTAGGGAGAGAACTGCCGCGCGACTGGAGGAAGCGACGACGCCAGCTCTGACAGTGCATAAGCGCCGTAAACCCGCCGAGTACTTTTACTGGGCCGTCTTGATCCTGTGTGCTTATTCGCTGATCCGGTTCGTATCCACGAGTGAGAATCTGCGCCTCGACCTTGTGGGAAGCTACCTCTTCAGTCAGCCGATCCTCGACGGGGTAAAGATCACGCTGTTCCTGACCACAGTAGGGATGCTCGGCGGGACGGTACTGGGAGTGCTGCTAGCCGTAATGCGGATCTCGTCGAGTCCCGTTCTGCGGGCAACCTCGGCTGCCGCTGTCTATGCCTCGCGAAGTATCCCGCTGCTCGTCCAGCTCTTGTTCTGGTATTTCTTGGCGTCCATTATTCCGAAGATCAGCATCAGCATCCCGTTCGGTCCGGAGATTTGGTCCGCCGACACAAACGTCCTGATCGGACAGATCCCTGCAGCCCTAATCGCACTGTCACTTTTTGGTGCTGGCTACATGGCAGAAATAATCCGGTCCGGCATCATCGCCATTGATCCCGGCCAAGTCGAAGCCGCCGCGTCCATTGGGATGGCCAAAGGCATGATCTTCCGACGAGTCATCATGCCGCAGGCCGTACGAATCATCATCCCTCCTACCATCAACCAATTCGTCTCCATCCTCAAATACTCAGGGATTGTCATGTTCATCGGAGTAGGCGACCTGATGTACCAAGTGCAGGCCATCTACGGGCAGAACTTTCAACAGATACCGCTGCTGATCGTGGCGACCATCTGGTACGGCGTGATGACGGGTGTGTTGACCATCGCTCAGCACATGATGGAGAAAAAGTTGAATGGAGAACCGCTGCGCCGGCGCAGGGGCTCATCCGTCCGCAAGGAAGAGGCAATGGGTTGATGACGTCAACTGTGAATACTGGACATGAGGAGACCGCGGTGGCGCCTGCCGCGGTAAGAGTTCGTGGGCTGCATAAATCCTACGGTGACATTGAAGTACTTAAAGGCATCGATCTGGACGTTCCGCCTGGCAGCGTAGTTTGCATCCTTGGCCCGTCCGGGTCGGGTAAATCCACCCTGCTGCGTTGCATCAACAGACTGGAGGTGCCCGAACAGGGCACCGTGCAAGTCGGCGACCAGTACATGGGTTTTAGCCGGAACGGCAATAGGCTTACTGAGCTCTCCGACAAAGCACTGGCACGTCAGCGTGTGACAGCAGCGATGGTCTTCCAACGGTTCAACTTGTTCGCGCACAAAACTGCTCTGGAGAACGTAATGGAAGGGCCCGTCAACGTCCTGCGACGGGACCGGAAGGAGACCCGGGAACAGGCTCTGCAACTTTTGGCCAAGGTTGGACTTGCCGATCGAGCGGATCACTCACCGGCACAGCTTTCCGGCGGTCAGCAGCAAAGGGTTGCAATCGCGCGAGCATTGGCGATGAAACCGGCGGTTGTCCTATTCGACGAGCCGACCTCTGCCCTTGACCCTGAACTGGTGGGCGAAGTACTCACCGTCATGACCGACCTGGCCACCGCGGGTCTGACCATGGTTGTCGTGACTCATGAGATCGATTTCGCCCGGAGCGTTGCCGACAACGTCGTGTTCATGGACGGCGGGAAGATTCTTGAGCAGGGCAGCCCCGACCAAGTTCTGGTACATCCGTCGCACGACCGGACGAAGGAATTCCTCAAAAGGGTGCTCTGAGCACGTCCATTCCGCAACTCATTCTGCACAATAAACGAAGGCAAGAGGATCTACTTTTGACTGCTGATAACAGCCTCCGACGATCAGGTGCTATTGCGACTCCACATCGGGCGGCAACCGACATCGGGGTTGAAATTTACGCCGGAGGGGGAAATGCCGTTGATGCAGCCATTGCGGCTTCTTTCGCCCTGACTGTCAACTATCCTCATAACACCTCCATCGGCGGGGATTTGATTGCATTGATCAGAACCCCCGACAATCGCATCCACTGCATTAACGCCAGTGGGCCATCGGCTGCAGCCACTGATGCAGAGATTCTGCGGGAGAAGTATGGGTCCAAGATGCCGATCTCAGGCCTGGAAACCATTACTGTTCCAGGGGCGGTGGCTGGCCTGGAGGCTATTCATCGCAAAGCAGGGCGAACACGCTGGGAAGATTTGGTTCATCCCGCCGTAAAAATGGCGAATGAAGGGACGGTGGTCACTGGGTCTTTGGGCAAAGCCATAGCGGGAAACCTATCCGGCATCATGCAGGATGAGGGGATGAAATCGGTGTTCGCTCCCGGTGGTACGCCCCTGGAAGTAGGCGATCATCTTATGCAGCCGGCGCTGGCAAGAACGCTCAGCCGCATCGCGTCCGTTGGAGCGGGTGAGATGTATAAAGGTGAAATCGGCGACGCACTCATAAGAGGCCTGCAAAAGTTGGGCTCCCTCCTTGCCAAGGAAGACCTCGAGTCCTATGCCTGTGTAGACGCTCCGGTTCTCTCATTTAGCTATGACCAATACGAGATTCACACCAGCGGTTTGAACACCCAGGGCTTCCTGCTACCCCAGGTACTTGGTGCCTGTAACGCCTTACCCGAGGATCGACGGGACGCCGGATCACTGGCCATACTGTGGGCGCAGGCAAACCGCGACCGCGACAGGCTGCTAGCTGACCCCTTCCACAGTTCGACCTCCGAGGCTGAAGTGCTCAACGAGGAGTATTTACAGGCGATGGCGCACCGGGCACTCTCACGTGAGCCAATTGGTGTGCTCGATTCTTTTCCGCAGCCGAAAGGGGACACAGTCGCGGTAGTGGCCGCAGATAAGGAAGGCTACGCAGCTTGCATCATCCAAAGTGTGTTCCACCCGTTCGGCTCGCTGATCCTGGAACCTGAGACTGGGATCCTGCTGCACAACCGGGGAGCGTTCTTCTCGCTAGATCCTTCGCATGCCAACACGATCGCCCCCGCCAAACGGCCCGGCCACACGCTCATGCCGGTGATGGTTACTGAGAACGGCAATCTGCGATGGGTCCTCGGAACCATGGGCGGCAAAGCACAGCCACAGGTCCACTACCAGGTATTGAGTCGACTAATGGCTGGCTCCACACCTGCCGAAGCGGCAAGTCGTCCCCGATGGATCATCGGCGGCCTAGGAGCCGACCATCCGGAAGATGCACTTTACTGCGAAGAGGACATTCCTGACTCCGACAAAGCCGCTCTCATCGCGGCTGGGTTCAAATTGACCCTCGTCGAACCCAGGAGCGAATTCCTAGGCCACGCCAACATTGTCAGCGTAGGATCCGATCAAAGTTTCACCGCAACGAGCGATCCACGCTCCGACGGGACCGGCATGGCCGTATAACTGCTTCACCCAATAGAGGCTCGAGGGAGGCAACCTTCCTCGAGCCTCTACTCCTAGTAAGACGACCGATGACGTTGAGTCTTTCAGTCTCCTTCGCTGACATTCTGTTGGACTCGATTACGCCGCAGCCTGTAGCACAATTCGTGCGCTCACCCTTGCTTCCCGACGTCGCCGAGAGATAAGCCATAGAGCGGCCGCCCGCTCGGCAGCACTACCGCTGTACCCGTGACTGCTGCATAAGCCGAACCCTCCTCGGGCCTCCATGCGAACAGTCGAAACTCGCAGGATCGCTGGCGCACCGATCCCGGTAGGACCTGCCCGAAAAGGTGCACGATGAAGGTCCGGCGTCTGCAACATTCACTTGTCTCAAAACGCTAGGGTTGCAACGCACTAGGGCGAGACAGCACCACTCCCCCGCCACTACTACTCCCTCTATGTCTTGCTACCCTGTCTCCTAAGTATGGGCGTCCCTTCGTGACTGAGAAGTAGGTTGCGAGACAAGTTATTTGGGACCAATAGACCTGGAGGAGCCGCATGGGCAAGCTCATCGGATACGCGCGGGTATCGGACTCGCGCCCAGGACACCGACCGGCAAGTCACCGACCTACTCGCGGCCCGGAGTTCGCCGCGATGACCTTTACATCGACCACGGGGTAAGTGGTGCTCATGCGAGGAGGCCGCAGTTCGACAAAGCCTTCGACGCATTACATGAAGGCGACACTCTGATCGTCACCACACTCGATCGCCTCGGCCGCTCCACTTCCAACATGCTCCCCCTGGCCGATAAACTTCGAGCTCAAAAGGTGAACCTGCGAGTCCTGAACCTCGGCGGGGGGAACGTCGACACCGGCACACCCATGGGATCCATGGTCTTCACCGTGATGGCTGCCCTCGCGCAGATGGAGCTCGAGATCAAACGCGAACGCGTCAACGACTCCAACACCAAACGCCGCACCGCCGGCCTCGACCTCGGCGGACGACGACCTATTTTCAGCGACAGCCAAATCGCCAACGCCCGCCGACTCATCAAACAAGGCCAACCCGCCTCCCATGTCGCACGCGATCTCGGCATGTCCAGAGCCACCCTGTACCGGCGAATCGCCAACCTCGACGCACAGCAATTGATCGCCACGCTCCCCAGGGAATGACGACGCCCCCGCAATTGTCTGACGCCTCATATCTCAACCTCTCCGCACATTCGGTCTAACGAAGCTGGAGCGTGTGGGTACACTCATACGCGCCCGGCAGTACCAGCAAGTTTTGCGATGCGTTAGGGCCGGTTTCCGGTCTTTGCCAAGTCCCTCGCGGTGTTCCTACAAGTCCTCCGGGTTAGTGTCGCTGACGCGGGGGTCGGGTCCGTATTGCTCCGGCACACCGAGGTTCTCACGGAGAGTTGCGCCCGGGTACTGCTCGGGAAAGATTCCCCGACGGCGCAGCTCGGGGACGACTTCATCGACGAACGCATCGACGCCGTCCTCGTAAATGTCGGGTGAGATCCAGAACCCATCGACGGCGTCTGCTTCGAGCCATTCCTGCATGTGATCCGCGTGGACTTCGGCCGGCCCGACAGTGACCGGGTGATAGTCGATGACGCCGTGAGCGAGAACATCGCGAGGGGACCAGCCTTCGCGGGCCACGTTCAGAGCGATTCCCGATCGCGGATCATGCGGGATGCGTACGCGTTGGCGAGCTACTTGTCGGTGAGTGGTTCATCGTAGCTGCGGGGATCAAGGCCCAGCCCCAGCAAGGCTCCGAGATGCGGAAGACGCGCCTCGATGACGTCGCCGGACACAGCGAGGCGACGATCAAGACCCTCCCGGACGGTAGGGGTGACCGTAGTCATCAATCCCGCGAAGTACTTGATCTCATCGGGCTCCCGTCCAGCCCTCAATTGCTGGGGAGACGCCTCACGAGACCATCGCATCGCACGCGGGTGGTTGGTATCAGAACGGCATCTGGCGGCCTCGTCGTTCCACCAACCCATGGTGATTTTCCTTCTCCTTGAGCCGGTCGGTCGTCAGCCATATCTGAGAACCCCTGGGGGTGAACGATATGCCGGGCGATGGATGCCGGGATCGCACTTTGAAGCATCACGCGCATCGTTCAGCATCACCAGAAGGGCAGGAAGTCCCAATAACAGGGCGGGAATGAGGAGAAACAATCCGTACACGTCCAACAGCAGCAGCGAACTTACAACTGCTACGGCCAGAACGCAGGCGACCGTCAAGGTCAGTCGCAGGCCTCCCCTTGGGAGCGACAGGCAGGTGATGCCCATAATCAAGGTCGCCAGGGCGATGAGGAGGACGACGGCGGCAACGATGCGAGTGTCCGTGAAAGATTCAAAGGCGTCCACGAATACTAAGCCCGAGCAGAAGAGCATCCAGACACCCAGCACGATAGAGAGGATACCGGCGGTGATTCGTCCTCCCGAGGCTAGCGCTAGCGGTCTGGGCGGTGCTGCCTTGTCATATCGCATGCCTGGCGCAGGCTGTTGTGCAGTCGGTGCGTCAGCTGGGTACTGCGGTTGTGGTTCAGACATTGGCTGATCAGTGTTCTCGCCCAGTTTGTCCCCCAATTTTGTAGTATTCCAATCGCGGCCATCTTAACCCGGCATTCTCCGCCCGGTCAGGGTTCGGCTTACGCAGCAGGGAACGACCGGCTTACGGGCGGTGCTAAGTGGATTAGTAGGAC
>NZ_JAPSHV010000106.1 GCF_031179385.1 Arthrobacter sp.
CGCGGTTTCGAGCGGTTGGCAGAAGACCCCGATGTGGACGTCGTGTACGTAGCGACGCCTCACGGCCAGCATTACGAGGTGTGCAAGGCCCTGCTCCTGGGAGGCAAGCACGTTCTCTGCGAGAAGGCCTTTACCGTCAACGCGCGCGAAGCCGAAGAGCTCATCAACCTTGCCCGCGACAGGGGACTCTTTCTGATGGAGGCCGTCTGGACCCGATTCCTGCCGAGTGTGAACCGGGCCTGGGACATCATCCACTCCGGCGAGCTGGGTGAGATCCGCTGGGTCCAGGCCGATCTCGGCTTCCCCGCGACCTACGATCCAGCCGCCCGCCTGTGGGACCCGCTCGCCGGCGGAGGCGCGCTGCTGGATCTCACGGTCTACCCGTCCACGTGGGCGCTCGGCTCGCTCGGGTTCCCCACGTCTGTGGCCGCCGAGGGCACACTGAACGACGACGGCGTCGACTCCCAGAACGCCCTCACCCTCACTTATGCGAGCGGGGCCCAGGCGCAGCTGTCGTCGTCGTTGGTCGCTTCCGGTCCGGGCCAGGCGACGGTCGCAGGCAGCAAGGGCTGGTTGCGTACGTCCACCCCGCTCCATAACCCTCGTGAGCTGCACGTGCATCCGCACGGCGGCGAAGCCAGGGTTGAGCATTTCGAGCAGGTTGGGAACGGGTACACCTACGAGCTGCGCGAGACGACCCGCTGCATCCAGGAGGGTCTCCTGGAGAGCCCCACCATGCCGCTGCAACACACGCTCGACACCATGCGGATGTTCGACGGCGTCCGCGCTCAGCTCGGACTCCGGTACGCAAACGACCGGTAACCGGTGTTCGGCGGCGTCCCGTGGTTAACCGGCGACGCGTGCTTCCGATGCGGGCAGCACTTCATCCGCCAGCCCGCGTCGCCGCCAGTACGCTGCCATGAGCGCACCCGAGAGGTTGTGCCACACCGAGAAGATCGCTCCCGGAAGAGCTGATTCCGGAGTCATGTACGTCCGTGCCAGTCCTGCGGCAAGACCCGAGTTCTGCATGCCGACCTCGACAGCGGTGGTACGCCGCGCTCGAATCGGAAGCTTGAACAGTTTCGCCGCTCCGTACCCAAGGGCGTAGCCGAGTCCGTTGTGAAGCACTACCGCGAGCAGAACGAGCAGTCCGGCGGAGAAGATGGCGTCGGCGCTCAGGCCGACAACCGCCATCACCACCAGGGTGATTGCAACGACCGAGATCCAGGGCAGAACGGGCAGTGCGGCTGCCACGAGGCGGGGAAGCAACAATCTTGCAACCAGCCCGAGGGCAACGGGAATCAGCACGATCTGGACGATGGACCACGCCATTGCACCGGCGTCGACCGGCAGGTACTGTCCGGCGAGCCACAGGGTCAGCAACGGAGTCAGTACCGGGGCCAGCAGGGTGGACACGGTGGTCATTGCCACCGAGAGCGCGACATCCCCCTTCGCTAGGTAGGACACCACGTTCGAGGCCGTGCCACCGGGGCAACATCCAACGAGAATGACACCGGCGGCAAGGGCTGCCGGGAGGCCGAGCACAGAGACCACCAACAGTCCGAGCAACGGCATCACGACGTACTGCGCAACAACGCCGATCACCACCGGAACGGGTCGCTTTGCGATGACCGCGAAGTCCGGCGGCGTCAGCGTAAGCCCCATCCCGAACATGATCACTCCAAGGAGTGGATTGATGGCGGGTGCCAATCCAGTGAAGGCGGTTGGCATGAAAAGGGCGATTGCACCCCCGCCCAGGACGAGCAAGGGAAACAATGTGACTGCGATGCGGGCGTTGCGTTCCTCGGCTGATGCGGCGGGGTGTTGCGGGTTCATGCTTCAACCAAAGCATGCGCCGTTTCACCCCGCCGCATCAGACCGGGATTGTTACGCGAGGCACCTATGTGGTGCCCAGCTCAGGAACATCAGATACGCAGGGTGGAGACGATTGATCGGCGCGTACGCCCGGCCATTCCCCCATCCCCAATGGTCAACAGATTGTTGGCTTGAAGGCAAAGCATGCTGTCCATTGGCTTGTAAACCGAACGGTAACAAGTTCACAGGACGTTCAAAGGCGTGCATGCGAAAGGCCCCGCACCGGTGCCTGACGGCACAAGCGCGGAGCCTCCCGGGGTGTCGAACCTAGCCGAGGGTGGAAAGCACCTCAGTGAACGTTTTCGACGGCCGCATCACGGCGACAACCTTGGTGATGTCAGGGTGGTAATAACCTCCGATATCTGCGGGAGAGCCCTGCACCGCGAGGAGCTCAGACACGATGGTGTCCTCGTTGGAGGTCAGCTGATCTGCTACCGCAGCAAATGCGGACGCGAGCTCCGCATCCTCGCTCTGCCCTGCCAGCTCCTTTGCCCAGAACTGTGCAAGGTAGAAGTGGCTTCCGCGGTTGTCGATCTCTCCGACCTTGCGGCTCGGCGACTTGTTCTCTAGCAGGAAGGTGGCGGTCGCGCGGTCCAGCGTGTCGGCCAGGATCTGTGCGCGAGCGTTTCCGGCGGTTGTGGCCAGGTGTTCGAAGCTCACGGCGAGCGCGAGGAATTCGCCCAGGCTGTCCCAGCGCAGGTGGTTCTCGCGGACGAGCTGCTGCACATGCTTGGGAGCGGAGCCGCCCGCACCCGTCTCGAAGAGGCCGCCGCCGTTGATCAGCGGGACGATCGAGAGCATTTTGGCACTGGTTCCCAGTTCAAGGATCGGGAAGAGGTCCGTAAGGTAATCGCGCAGGACGTTGCCGGTGACGGAAATGGTGTCTTCTCCCCGTCGGATCCGTTCAAGGGTGAATGCAGTTGCCTTCACCGGCGAAAGGATCTCAAGCTGCAGACCCTCTGTGTCGTGCTCGGCGAGGTATTCGTTGACCTTGGCGATGAGGTTGGCGTCGTGGGCACGCTCCTCGTCCAGCCAGAACACTGCGGGAGTGGCCGAGGCACGTGCACGCGTGACAGCAAGCTTGACCCAGTCGCGGATGGCGATGTCCTTGGTCTGGCAGGCACGCCAGATATCACCGGGCTCGACGTCGTGCTCGATGAGGACGTTGCCGGAGCCATCGACGATCTGCACCGTGCCCGGCGTATCGATTTCGAAGGTCTTGTTGTGGCTGCCGTACTCCTCAGCGGCCTGGGCCATGAGGCCCACGTTGGGCACGGTGCCCATGGTGGTCGGATCGAAGGCGCCGTTGGCCCGGCAGTCATCGATCACTACCTGATAGATGCCGGCGTAGGAGCTGTCGGGCAGCACAGCGAGGGTGTCCGCCTCTTCGCCGTCCGGTCCCCACATGTGGCCGGAGGTACGGATCATTGCGGGCATGGAAGCATCGACGATGACGTCGCTGGGCACATGCAGGTTGGTGATCCCCTTGTCCGAGTCCACCATGGCGAGCTTCGGACCGTCCTCGATGCCCTTGCGGATGGCTGCTTCAACCTCTTCGCGGGTGCCGGCCGGCAGCTTCTCGAGGCCGCTCAGGATGGAGGCGAGTCCGTTGTTGGGACTGAGGCCTGCCGCCTCGAGCTGCTCTCCGTAGGAGGCAAAAACCTCCGGCAGGAATGAGCGCACGATGTGGCCGAAGATGATCGGGTCGGACACCTTCATCATGGTTGCCTTGAGGTGGGCCGAGAAGAGCACACCGTCGTTCTTGGCGCGTTCCACCTGTGCGGCGAGGAACTCGTCCAGGGCGGCCGCGCGCATGACCGTTCCGTCGATGACCTCACCCGCGAGCACGGGGAATGCCTTCTTCAGCACGTTCACGGTTCCGTCCTGGCCCACGTGCTGGATGGTCAGGGAATCATCATCTTCCATGACCACCGACTTCTCGTTGGACCGGAAGTCGCCGTCGCTCATGGTGGCCACGTTGGTCTTGGAATCTGCTGACCAAGCGCCCATGGAATGCGGGTTCTGGCGGGCGTAGTTCTTCACCGACTGGGGCGCACGACGGTCCGAGTTCCCTTCACGGAGGACCGGGTTGACTGCCGAGCCCTTGATCTTGTCGTAGCGCGCTCGGACGTCGGCTTCCTCGTCGCTGGAGGGGTTGTCCGGGTAGTCCGGTAGGGCGTACCCCTGCGACTGAAGCTCTGCAATTGCGGCCTTCAGCTGCGGAACCGAGGCGCTGATGTTGGGGAGCTTGATGATGTTGGCTTCGGGCTTGGTGGCCAGCTCGCCCAGCTCTGCCAGTGCGTCACCGATGCGCTGTTCCTCGGTGAGGTAGTCGCTGAAGGTCGCGATGATGCGTCCGGCCAGCGAGATGTCGCGGGTCTCCACTTCCACACCCGCCGTCGAGGCGAAAGCCTCGATGATCGGCAGGAACGAATACGTGGCCAGCATCGGCGCTTCGTCGGTGTGGGTATAGATGATCTTAGCCATGGTGAGGCGTCTCCCTGAAGGTCAACTTGAACTGAAATCTGTCGGTGCTTTGGGTGTCTAACGTACCGGTTTAGTGGAAGAAGTGGCGCGCGCCGGTGAAGTACATGGTGATGCCTGCAGCGTTTGCGGCATCAATGACTTCCTGGTCGCGTACCGACCCTCCCGGCTGGACGACGGCGCGCACGCCGGCGTCAATCAGGATCTGCAGGCCGTCAGCGAACGGGAAGAACGCGTCCGACGCCGCCACCGCACCACGGGCGCGCTCGCTGCCCTCCCCCGCGAGCGTGTTGGCACGCTCCACCGCGAGCTTGCAGGAGTCCAGACGATTGACCTGACCCATTCCGACGCCGACGGCGGCACCGTCACGGGCAAGGAGGATGGCATTGGACTTCGCGGCCCGGCACGCCGTCCAGGCAAAAGCGAGATCGGCCAGGGTCTCAGGATCCGCTGCCTCGCCCGCGGCGAGCGTCCAGTTCCCGGGATTGTCGCCATCGGCGTTCACTGTGTCGGTCACCTGGATAAGCACACCGCCGGACACCTGGCGGATCTCGGTCGGGTAGCGGTCGTAACCCTCAGGAAGGGCAAGCAAACGGATGTTTTTCTTCTGCGAGAGAATCTCCACCGCTTCAGGCTCGAACCCGGGAGCGATGACGACTTCGGTGAAGATGTCCTTCACGGTCTGCGCCATGCCGGCCGTTACGGTGCGGTTGGCTGCGATGACACCCCCGAAGGCGGACACAGGATCGCATGCGTGTGCCTTGGCGTGGGCGTCGGCAATGGGATCAGCCGCGTCAGAGGTGCCGACCGCGACACCGCACGGGTTGGCGTGCTTGATGATGGCCACTGCCGGTTCGCTGAAATCGTAGGCAGCGCGCAGGGCGGCGTCCGCGTCGACGAAGTTGTTGTAGCTCATGGCCTTGCCGTGCAGCTGATCCGCCTGGGCGATGCCCACCGGAGCTGCCTTGTCGACGTACAGGGCCGCCTGCTGGTGCGGGTTCTCACCGTAGCGAAGCACTTCGGAGCGCTCGAGCGCGAGACCGGCGTACGCAGGCCAATCAATGACGCCGTCGTCGTCCTCGTCTTGGAACTGCGTTGCCGTCCAGGTGGCAACGGCATTGTCGTAGGCCGCGGTGTGCGCGAAGGCGCGGGCCGCCAAGCGCTGACGGGTCTTCAGGTCGAAGCCTCCCTCACCAGCGGCGCGGACAACGCTGCCGTAGAAGGAAGGGTCCACCACGATGCTCACGGCAGCGTGGTTCTTCGCCGCCGACCGGACCATTGCGGGGCCGCCGATATCAATCTGCTCGACGACGTCGTCCCGTGACGCACCTGACTTCACCGTCTCAACGAAGGGGTAGAGATTGACTACCACGAGGTCGAAAGCCTCGATATCCATCTCCGCCAGGGTGTCCATGTGAGCGGCGACGCGGCGGTCCGCGAGGATCCCGCCATGCACGCGCGGATGCAGGGTCTTGACGCGGCCGTCAAGCATCTCGGGAGAACCGGTGACCTCCTCAACCTGCTGAACGGGGATGCCCGCCGCGGCAATGGTCTTGGCGGTGGAGCCGGTGGAGACGATGCGCACACCTGCGCCGTGCAGACCCTGAGCGAGTTCCTCCAACCCGGTCTTGTCGTAGACGGAGATCAGCGCGCGGCGGATCGGAACACGGTCAAGGTTGGTCAAAGTCACGCAGGTCTCCAGGGAATGAGTGCTGTGGGATCGTCCCCAGTCTAAAACACCGGCACGTTCCGTCCGTCGGCAGCGCGGGTCCGTTACGGTGCGTTCCTGTGAAGGCACCGCTGACTTACGGGACGGCGGTATGGTGATCGAGTTATTCGCAACGAGCCAGCAAGCGCCGGGCGGCGCTGTCAGGACGGAAACGTGAGCACTTCAACCGACCTCCCCACCGGCGACCAGGTGGTGCAGGACCTGCCCTGGCGGTGGCGTGTGCAGGGCAAGATCTTCCTGATCGGCGGCCTTGGGTTCATGTTCGACGCCTGGGACGTCACGCTGAACGGTTACCTCATCCCCCTGCTGTCGGAGGAATGGGGGCTGACTCCCGGCGAGGCCGCGTGGGTAGGTACCTCCAACCTGATCGGCATGGCGGTGGGAGCCTTCGCCTGGGGTTCCATTGCCGACCTGATCGGCCGGAAAAAGGCATTCACTGCGACACTGCTGATCTTCTCGCTGTTTACGGTGCTCGGTGCGCTGTCCGGTGATCTCGTCTGGTTCTGCGTCTTCCGGTTCCTCGCCGGCTTCGGATTGGGTGGGTGTATCCCGGTGGACTACGCGCTTGTCGGGGAGTTCACGCCACGAAAGCACCGTGGACGGGTCCTCACTGCCATGGACGGCTGGTGGCCCATCGGTGCAGCCCTGTGCGGGGTGGTGTCCGCAATCCTGATCGCCGCATTCGGCGATTGGCGTTACCTGATGCTCGTCATGGTGCTGCCTGCCCTCCTGGTGTTCTGGGTTCGGCGGTCAGTGCCTGAGTCACCCCTCTACCTTGTGCAGCGGGGACGCACCAGCGAGGCCAAGGCGGTGATCGACCAGCTGGTCGAAAGCACCGGAGCACGGGTCCGCGAATGGCGGCTGCCGCCCGCCGGGAACGATCCGCGGCTCACGCTTGGAGGGCTCACGGGTCAGTTCACCGCCCTGTGGCGATTCAACTGGCGCATCACCCTCGCGGCATGGAGTCTGTTCCTGTCGATCCTGCTGGTCTACTACGGAGCCCTGACCTGGATGCCGCAGATCCTCATCGCCGCGGGGTACCGGCAGTCGGTGGCCTTCCTGACCACGGCGGGCATGACAGGCATCGGCTTCCTCGGCGTCGTTGCCGCCGCCCTTCTGGTGGAGCGGGTGGGCAGGAAGTGGATCCTGGCGGTGTCCGGTCCGCTGTCCGCCGTCGTGCTGGTGATCTTCGCGCTGACCGTCGACCTCCCGGCAGTGGCGACGGCCTGGCTGCTGGCTTTCGGCTTCACCATCCAGGTGGCCATCCCTGTGCTCTACACCTACGTGTCCGAGCTGTACCCCACCGAGCTGCGCGGCTCCGGTTTCGGATGGGCGTCCACGGTGTCCAGGGTGGGCGCGGGACTGGTGCCGCTCATCTTCGGGTCCCTGCTGTGGCCCTACCTCGGGCTGCCGCTGACGTTCGCGGTGACGGGCGTGCTGGTTCTGGTCGCCGTACTGTGGATGGCGTTCAACGCGCCGGAGACCCGTGGAGCCCGCATTTGAGTTGACAGCAAATGTGACCTGAGACACGCTTTGGAGGTTCTTTCCACTTCTGGAGGTCTCATGATTACCCGCAACGCTACCGTCGTCGTGCTTGCATCGCTGCTGGCCGCGACCGGTACTGCACTACCCGCCCAGGCCAAGCCCGCCGGCCACGATAAAACCGCCGCCACGGCCGAGGCGCTGCAGTCGCTGCGCGCACCGGTCACCGACGAGAACTTCTACTTTGTGATGGCTGACCGCTTTGCCAACGGCACCCCAGCCAACGACGACGGCGGCCTGGGTTCCAACCCGATGGTGTCCGGTTTCGATCCCACCCGGAAAGGCTTCTACAACGGCGGCGATCTGAAAGGTCTGCTCGACCGGCTGGACTACATCGAGGGGCTCGGCACCACCTCGATCTGGCTGACGCCCAGTTTCAAGAACAAGGCTGTGCAGGCTGAGGACAACTCGGCCGGTTACCACGGCTATTGGATCACCGACTTCACGCAGATCGACCCGCACCTGGGCACCAACGAAGACCTCAAGGCGCTCATCGACGAAGCGCACTCCCGCGGGATGAAGGTCTACTTCGACATCATCACCAACCACACCGCGGACGTCATCGGGTACGAGGAGGGTGCCCGCATGCCCTACGTTTCCAAGGACGAGGAGCCCTACCGCACCGCGGACGGGGTCCCGTTCGATGACCGCGACGTGGCCGGCAGCGACAGCTTCCCGGCCCTCGATCCGTCGGTTTCCTTCCCCTACACTCCGGTACTGGAGCCGGGTGAGGAGAACCTTAAGGTTCCGGAATGGCTCAACGACCCGACGCTCTACCACAACCGCGGCGACACCACCTTCGCAGGTGAGGATGCCTACTACGGCGACTTTTTCGGGCTCGACGACCTCTTCACCGAGCATCCCGTCGTCGTGGACGGCATGAAGGAGATCTACCAGGCCTGGATCGCCGACTTCGGCGTGGACGGGTTCCGCATCGACACCATGAAGCACGTGAACGACGAGTTCTGGCAGGAGTTCGGACCGGACGTCCTTGAGTTCGCCCAGGAGCAGGGCAAGGACGAGTTCTTCATGTTCGGAGAGGTCTTCGACACCAGCAAGGACTTCACCTCGCAGTACACCACGCGCAACTCCATGCAGTCCGTGCTCGACTTCCCGTTTCAGGAGGCGGCCCGCAGCTTTGCGTCCCGCGGTGCGGACGCCGGGCAGCTTGAGCAATTCTTCGTCGATGATGACTGGTACACCGACGCTGACTCCAACGCCTACAGCCTGCCCACCTTCCTGGGTAATCACGACATGGGCCGCATCGGCGGGTTCCTCAAGGCCGACAATCCGGACGCCGGCGAGGAAGAGCTGCTCGCCCGTGATGGACTCGCGCACGAGCTGATGTACTTCTCGCGCGGCAATCCTGTCATCTACTACGGCGACGAGCAGGGCTTCACCGG
>NZ_JAPSHV010000023.1 GCF_031179385.1 Arthrobacter sp.
GGGGGTGGGCCTGATGCTGTTGCGTGGGCGGGATATTTGGGTTGTGGCTGGGGGGATTCTGCGGGCGGGGTGGAAGCGGTCCATCGTACGACCCGTTGTTCTCGGTCATCGTTTGTCCTTTCACTGGTGCTTCCTGAACTATGGCAAATCAGGCTGTATTAAAAGCTGATGTTTCCTGTACGAGCGCTGTGAACCAGCCGAATGGAGCCTTCACTTTCATTCTCCCGCATAGGCCGATCTGTCGCACCGTATGCAGTTTCGCTCGGGGCATAGCGCTCTCGGTGGACTGCCCCAGAAGCGCGCCATAGAATCGCAATCAGGCGGACCGGGGGATTAATGCCTTGCATTACGGCGGTTCGCCCGTTCCCGGAGCGCCCGGCGGACATGGCTGAAGGGTTGTGAATGAAGTCAAGCATCACGCGCGTCTGCTCCGCCGCGGGAGTTGGAACACTGGTTCTGCTCAGCCCACTCCTCGCAACTCCGGCATTTGCCGTTGACCCGGTCGACTTCAGTTCTGAGACCGTGATTGACCAGGCTGATGTCCTCTCCGACGCAGAGCAGCAACAAGTGGAGCAGGCGATCGGGCAGCTGCAGAGCGAGCACGGCTATACCCTGCACGTTGCCTACATCGATTCCTTCAGCAACCCGTCCAGCCCCCGCGACTGGGCCGCGGCAACTGCTGAAGCGAGCTCATTTCAGGCCGACGACGCGATTTTCGTTGTCAGCGTCGATGAAAGCAGAGGTGGCATTCTCGCCGATAGTTCAAGCGAGATCGACAATGAATCCACAGCTATCTACGAGAGTCTCGCCAGACCGGAGCTGAGTGGGGGTGACTGGGCAGGGGCTGCGATCGCAGCCGTAACCGGGGTTGACCAGGTTCTCGACGGCGGCGCCATTGGTACCGCCGGGACTTCCGCCGACGGCGGGGGTGGGGGCTCATTCCTTTTCATCGGCGGGCTACTCGTACTTGCCGGAGTCGGCGGTTACTTCTACCTGAGGTCCAAGGGTAAAAACCGCGGCTTGCAGCAGCAGACCCAGTCGGCCTCAGAGATCGAGTTCGGACCGGGCCGCGGAGCGGACGGTCAGGTGCTGGATCCGCTGGCGTCACTCAGCGTGGAAGATCTCCGGCGCCGTGCCGGAACCCTGCTCATCGCAGCCGATGACGCCATCAAGTCCAGCGAGCAGGAGCTGGGTTTCGCCCAGGCCCAATACGGTGATGAGGCCGTTAAGCCCTTCGCGGAGGATATCGCCGCTGCGAGGGCTCACATGAGCGAGTCCTTCAAGTTGCAGCAGCAGCTCGACGACCACATCCCCGACACCGAAGAGGATCAGCGGAAGTGGCTCGGCGACATCATCCGCAGGTGTGAGTCAGTCAACGCCAGCCTCCAGGAGCACAAAGCCGATTTCGATGCCCTGCGGAAGCTGGAACGCAATGCGCCCCAGGCCCTCGCTGAGGCACAGGCCGCAGCTGCGGATGTCAGCGCACGTCTTGCGGCGGCAGAGGGAACGCTGCGCCAGCTTCAGGGACGTTACGCTGGCTCAGCCACATCGCAGATCGAGGACAATGTTGACCAGGCACGGGAGCGGCTGCAGTTCGTCGACAACGCTGCTTCGACAGCCCAGAGACACCTGACAGAGGGCAACACCAGCGCGGCAGTTGTAGCCGTCCGAGCCACTGAAGAAGGGGTCCACCAGACAAAGGTCCTGCTGGAAGCCATAGACCGGCGTGCCGCCGAGCTGTCCACCGCTGAGCGGGAGATGGAAAGAGCCGTGTCAGAGACGGCCCAGGACCTTGCCCAGGCACAGGCGATGGTCGCTGCTGGATCCAATCCGGAACTTGCAGGTCCAGTTGCCGGTGCAACCGCCGCCCTTGAGTCTGTACAGCGGGAGATTGCGTCGGGCAGGATCGATCCCGTCTCGCTTCTTCAGCGGGTCGAGAACGCCCACACACAGCTTGACGCTGCCGTTGGGGGCGTCCGTGACCAGGCGGAGCAGACCCGCCGGGCACGCGAGACGCTGCAGCACACCATCATGGCTGCCCAATCACGGATATCCGGTACCGCCGATTATATTCGGGCTCGACGCGGAGGGGTGGGCAGCGAAGCCAGGACACGTCTGGCTGAAGCGGAACGCAACCTCGATTACGCGGTGCGCATTCAGTCGCAGGATCCGGTCACCGCGTTGTCGCACGCTCAGCAGGCCGTGTCACTTGCGGAGCAGGCCGGCCAGATCGCGCAGAGCGATGTGGACGGCTTCGGCGGAAGGATGGGTGGTTTCGGTGGAGGCGGTATGTTCGGTGGCCGTGGTGACGGCATGGGGGGTGCCCTGCTCGGCGGTATCCTGATCGGCTCCATCCTCAACGGTGGCGGCGGCCACGGTGGGGGCTTCTTCGGCGGAGACGGCGGAGGCTTCAGCGGCGGGGACGGCGGCATGTTCGGTGGAGGCGGTTTCGGCGGGTTCGATGCCGGCGGCGGCGGTTTCGGTGACTTCGGAGGCGGCTTCGGAGATTTCTAGGAGAGCGACCTCAACCAGGCAGTAAATAGTCAGGCAGATCGAAAGGTATCCCATGGTAAAGCAATCAATATTCGGACGTATGGCAACACTGGCAAAGGCCAACATCAACGCGCTGCTTGATCAGGCGGAAGATCCGCAGAAGATGCTCGACCAGATGGTGCGCGATTACTCCAACAGCATCGCGGAGGCCGAAAGTGCGGTTGCGCAGACCATCGGCAACCTGCGGATGCTGCAGGAGGATTACAACGAGGACCGGGAGAACGCCCGCACCTGGGGCAACAAGGCCCTGGCAGCATCCAAGAAGGCCGACGAGTACCGGGCGTCCGGTGACACGGCGGACGCTGAGAAGTTCGACAATCTGGCCAAGGTCGCGATCCAGCGCCAGATTACCGCCGAGAACGAGGCCAAGGGCGCCGAGCCGACCATCGCGTCTCAGACTGAGATCGTGGAGAAGCTCAAGGGCGGGCTTAACCAGATGAAGGGGAAGCTCAACGAGCTGACCAGCAAGCGTGATGAGCTCATTGCCCGCTCCCGCACGGCAGCAGCTCAGGCGCAGGTTCATGACGCCATGAAGAGCATCGACTTCATGGATCCCACCAGTGAAGTCGGCCGATTCGAAGAGAAGATCCGTCGCGAGGAAGCACGCGTCCTCGGGCAGGCTGAACTTGCCAACTCGAGTCTTGACGCGCAGTTCGAAAGCCTGGAGGACCTCGGTGAGCAGAGCGAGATCGAGGCCCGGCTCGCCGCTCTGAAGTCTGGCAGCGCAGGCGCCGGCCAGTCCGCCATCGAGCAGGGTGAGGAAGTTCCCAAATACTGACGGCAGTTCCTGAACGCGAGACGGCGGTTCCTGGCGGAGCCGCCGTCTTGTATTCAGGCCTCCTGCCCTATCGAAAGCGCATAAGGCTAGGGCCGGCATAAACGACGCCTGTAGCCCGCCGGTAGATTGACCAGTATGGCTCTGACCGTAGTATGGCTTCGCGACGACCTCCGTCTAGCCGACAACCCTGCCCTGCACGCAGCAGCGGAGAAGGGTGACGTCGTCGTCTGTTACGTGCTGGATGAGGCGAGCGAGGACATAAGACCGCTCGGCAGCGCCTCCCGTTGGTGGCTCCATCACTCCCTGACGGCCCTCTCCGCTGGACTCGAAGCGCGCGGAATCCCGCTGGTCCTTCGGGCGGGCCGGGCTTCGGATGCAATACCGCGCCTTGTCGAAGAGGCAGGAGCGGATGCCGTCTACTGGAATCGTCGGTACGCGCAGGCCGAGCGAACTGTTGATGCGTCACTCAAAGCGTCCTTGCGCGCCGGCGGATGTGAGGTGAGCAGCTTTCAGGCGAACCTTTTGTTCGAACCGTGGGAGGTAACTACCGGAAGCGGCTCCCCGTACCGGGTGTTCAGTCCCTTCTGGAGGGCTTGCCGGCGCCTGCCCGACCCGCGCATGCCTCTCGAGGCTCCGTCCGCCCTGAGGGGTCCTTCACTCCCTTCTGCTGAGCTCGACAGCTGGCAACTGCTCCCCCGCACTCCTGACTGGGCAGGGGGTCTCCGTGAGACATGGACGCCGGGTGAGAAGACCGCACAGGATCTGCTTGCGAATTTCCTCAGTGACACTGTTGACGGTTACGCACAGGCCCGGCAACTGCCCAATGTGGAGGGCACGAGCCGTCTGTCTCCTCACCTCCGGTTCGGCGAGATCAGCCCCTTTCAGGTCTGGCATGCCGCTCGCGCCGGATCAGCACCATCGGCAGCAAATGACCTTGCCGTCTTCATCCAGGAGATCGGTTGGCGTGAGTTCTGCTGGCAGCTGCTCTATCATCACCCGCACCTCGCCACCGACAACTACAGAACGGAATTCAACGCCTTTCCGTGGCAGCAACCGGACCCGGAGGAACTGAACGCCTGGCGTTATGGCCGCACGGGTTATCCCCTGATTGACGCCGGGATGCGTCAACTGTGGCACACCGGCTGGATGCATAACCGGGTTCGCATGGCCGTCGGATCATTTCTTGTGAAGAACATGATGGTGGACTGGAGAGTGGGCGAACAGTGGTTCTGGGACACCCTCGTTGACGCAGATCCGGCGAATAATGCCGCGAACTGGCAGTGGGTGGCCGGCTCGGGAGCAGACGCCGCCCCCTATTTCCGCATCTTCAATCCAGTAACTCAGAGCAGGAAGTTCGACGCCGCCGGCGACTACCTCCGGCGGTGGGTGCCGGAGCTGCGCTCCGCAGCCCATGTCCACGAACCGTGGAAGGACGCGCCGCCGGGATACCCCGCGCCGCTGCTCGATCTCAAAGACTCACGCAACAGGGCGCTCACCGCATACCAGGAGCTGCGTCAGGGTTAGCAGCTCTCACCGACCGCCGCTTGAGCATCTCTGGAACGACCACCCAGAGAGCGAGAATGAGCACGAACAGACCGCCCGCAGTAATGGTTCCCGCCGTCCGGTTCAACACGATATCGAAGATGAGACCGGTGGTCCCCACCAGGACCAGCGCTACCAGGAGCATGGTCATGCGCAGAATCCGGTCTGCGTTGCGCACAAGCGTTTCCTTGATCCTCAACCGGAAGAACGTCCGGTGCATGATCACGGTGCTCAGCAGCAGCGCCGTGATGAGGGCGGAGAGCACCACCAGGACCAGATACACGGTCACTTGGAACGCATCAAGATCGCTGAAACGGGACTGGAAGGGCAGCGTCAGGAGGAATCCCGTGAGGATCTGGATACCGGTCTGAAGCACGCGGAGTTCCTGCAATAGTTCAAGCCAGTTACGGTCGACGCGTTGCAGCGCGGTTTCTCCCCGTTCTTCATCACCACCCACCGGTCCCTGATCGATCATGGACATAGTGTAGGTGAGCGGCGCTGCCGACGGGCGAAACCGGCTGAGGAAACAGAGAAGGTCCTGGAAGCCGAACTTCCAGGACCTTCATCTACTTGTTGCGGGGGCAAGATTTGAACTTGCGACCTCTGGGTTATGAGCCCAGCGAGCTACCGAACTGCTCCACCCCGCGGCGTGATTACTACTCTACCCGCCGCGGGCTCGGATCCCAAATCGGGCTGATTCACCCTATTCGGTGGCTCCTCCAGAAGCCTCCGAGAGGCGCGTTTCAGCGTCCAAAGCCCGCTGCAGGGCCTGGTCGAGCCGCTCCTGCGCTTCCCCATAGGCTGCGAAGTCGCCTTCTGCGAGGGCCGTCTGGCCCTCCTGGATGGCGGTGTTAGCTTCCTGCAGAGCAGCCCGAAGATCGGCGGCCGGATCACCCGTACCCGGATCGGCCGGCGTGGTGGGCTCTTCGGTAGGCTCCGCCGTCGGTTCTTCCCCTGCAGGTGGAGCAGCCGGGTCGTCCGGCGTTTCACCGACATTTTCACTGTCGCCCGTTACTGCCCCGGAGTCGCCTTGGAACACCTGATCCAGGGCTTCATCCAGCGTCGGAGCAAAACCGACCTGCTCGCCGAAGCTCACCAGCACGCGCCGCAGGACGGGGAAGGACGAATCTCCCGAGGACTGGACGTATACGGGCTGCACGTAAGCGATGCCGCCGCCGATGGGCAGGGTGAGCAGGTTTCCGCTGATCACCTCGGACGCGCCCTGGCGCAGAAGGTTCAACTGCTGTGACACTTCGGTGTCGGAGTTGAAGAGGTTCGCTGCCTGGCCCGGGCCAACCGCCGAATCCTGCCCGGACGAATCAAGCAGCCGGAGTGTTCCATAACTCTCCGCCTTGACCCCGTCCTCACCGGTGCCCGCGTCGCCGTCCGCCGCGAGGAACCCGTAAAGGATGTTTCGTGGTTCCTGGCCTTCGGGAACAAACGGGATGAATGGAGTGGTGAGCGAGAAGCTGGCGGAATCCTGATCGGGCATCTGCAGCGAGAGGTAGAACGGAGGCTGCTTGACGTTCTGCTCGCCGTCCTCCAGCGTTGGGTCCACAGGGACCGCCCAGGCCTGGTTGTTGCTGTAGAAGGGTTGGGTCTCGGTCACGTGGTAGCGGGCAAGCAGTTCACGCTGAACCTTGAACAGGTCTTCCGGGTACCGGACGTGTGCCATGAGGTCTGCCGACATCTCGCTGAAGGGCTGCAGGGACGTCGGGTAGACCTTTTGCCAGGCCTTCAGGATGGGGTCCTGGTCATCCCAGGCATACAGGTTGACCGAGCCGTCATAGGCATCAACCGTTGCCTTCACCGCGTTGCGGATGTAGTTCACCTGTTCTGCCGGTAGGGCCGCGGTAACACCTTCCGCAGTGAGTGAGTCAACCGTTGCTGACTGGAGTTCCTGCTGCGTGGAGTACGGGTAGTCCGCGGTGGTGGTGTATCCGTCGATGATCCACTTGACGCGCCCGTCGACGATGGCCGGGTAGGTGTTGCTATCCAGCGTCAGGTACGGTGCCACCTTCTCGACACGGTCGACAGGGTCCCGGTCGTAGAGAATCTGCGATTCGCCGTTCACCTGGTCGGAGAGGAGCAAATCCGTCGATTGGAACTTCAGGGCATACACGAGCCGGTTGAAGAAGTTCCCCACCTGCGGGCCGCCCTCACCCTGGAAGGTGCTGCGCGCCTCTTGGTCGGATTCCTCCGTCTGCGGACGGTCGATTTCCAGGGGTGTTGCTCCATCCGGGGCACCCACGATTGAGTATTCGGGAGATTCCTCGCCGAAGTAGATGCGGGGTTCGAACGTGGTCTCGTCGCCGAGTACACCGGTCGAAGGGATGCCGGACTGGATGAACTCCGGACGACCGTCGGGTTCCACAGTGGAACCCGCAGCAGCCACCACGCCGTAACCATGCGTGTAGTAGACGTGTTCGTTGATCCAGCCTTCGGGAACGCCGGCCGTGTTGAGCTCGCGGACCGCGATGACGGTGTCCTCGATCTCACCGTCGATCTCGTAGCGGTCGACGTTGAGGATTTCGGGGAACTGATAGTACTGACGGAACTGCTGGAGCTGACTGAACGCGTCGCTCACCAGGTTGGGGTCAAGAAGCCGGATATTGGCGGTCGTCTCGCCGTCTTCGTTGAGCGCTCCTTCCTGGGGGACGTCCTCGACACCATAGTCATTGACCTGCACTTCATCGAGACCGTAGGCGGCACGTGTCATGGTCATGTTGCGCTCAATGAAGGGCTCTTCACGACTGAATTCCGAGGGGACTACCTGGAAGCGCTGTATCACCCACGGGTAGACACCACCGGCAAGAATGGCGGTGATGACCAGCATCGCCGTGCCGATCATGGGCAGACGCCACCGCCCGATGATCGCGGAAACGATGAAAAGCACAGCGACGATGACAGCGGCGGCGGCGAGGATTGCCTTGGTCGGAATGACCGCGTTGACATCGGTATACAGGGCACCGGCCCACTTGCCGTCGCCGCTGGTAACCGTGGCGTACCGATCCAGCCAATAGTTCACGCCCTGAAGAATCAGGAATAGTGCTGCGAGAACCGCGATGTGCGTCCGGGCAGCCCTACTTGTGAACAGCCCTTTTTCCTCCAGACGGATGCCACCGTACAGGTAGTGGGTGAGCACACCTGCAATGCCGCTGATCACCACAACACTGACAAGGAAACCGATCAGGAATCCGAGGAACGGCAAGGTGAAAACGTAGAACCCGATGTCCAGTCCGAACTGGGGGTCCTCCTCACCAAATGCCTCGGTGTTAAAGAAGAGGAGCATGCGCTCCCACTGGGACGAGGCCGCCGTGCCCGCGAAAGCGCCGAGCACAAGAGGGATGCCGAGCATGAGCAGCCGGCGAATGGGCTCGAGTTGAGCCTGGTAACGGTTCAGGTTGTCCTGGATGCTGCTGTCCGGCGCGTAGATCGGCCGTGATCGGTATGCGATCCGCAGACTCAGATAGACGCTTGCGCCCATGATCAGGAAGGCGGCGACAAAGAGACCGATACGTGCGAGATTCTCGGTGACAAATACCTCAAGGAATCCAAGCTGGTTGTACCAGAGCACGTCGGCGTAGACCTGGGAGAAGTACACGAATCCCACCACCAGCAGACCGAGAACGATCAGGGTAGGAATCAGCGGTCCACGCCGCCTGCTTGGGGCCGAGTACGGTTGGCTCGGCCTGCTGCTGAATGGCCGGTCTGGTCCGGATGTCACTATTACCTCATCCTCGGGGGTACGGAGTGCTGTGTGCGCTCAGCGGCGCATGGGTCCACTGTTGTTATTCTGCCCTGTGCACGTACGGGCCACACAATTCAGTTCCGCCCGGCGGGGGCCGGCCGTGAATCGTTTCCCAATCGTGTCCATCGCGGGTCTCACCGGCTAAATCAGTCCTCGCAGGACGGAAGATCAGCACCGCCGTCGTTCTCTTCACCCAGAGTGCGGACGGCTGTCACCGCGTCCTCAAGGGTCTCAACGCGGACCACCCTCAAGCCGTCGGGAACATGACCGGCGACTTCACCGCAGTTAGCCGCCGGAGCGAGAAAGACTTCCGCTCCAGATTCCCGGGCGCCCGCCAGTTTCTGCCGGATGCCGCCGATGGGTCCGACAGCGCCTGAGGAGTCGATGGTCCCGGTGCCGGCGAAATGCTTCCCGCCCGTCAACTGCCCATCAGTCAGCTTGTCCACGATTCCCAGCGCGAACATCATGCCGGCTGACGGGCCACCCACGTTGTCGAGGGCGATGTCGACGTCGAACGGGAACTGGAATTCGGACATCAGGAAGACGCCCAGCTGATAGTCGCCGGACTCCCCCTTGCGTGGCTTCACCGTTTCGACGACCGTTTCACCGTCACGCGTGACGGTGATGTTCACGTCGTCGCCGCCCGAGGCATTCAGCGCATCCTTGAGCGGCTGCAACGCTTCGATCTCCTCGTTCCCGACACGGTTGAGCTGGTCTCCCTCCTGCAGAAGCCCTTCGGCGGCAGACTCAGGTGCGAATCCCACGACAGAAAGAGTTTCCTCGTACGGGATTTCCAGGTGGGCCAGGGCTGCAGCAACCGCCGATTCCTGCGATGAGGTCATTGCCTGTGCGTTCTGCTGTTCGACGTCCGACTCGGAAACGTCCGGGGGATAAACCAGTTCACGAGGGGTTACGGCCTGGGATGGGTCTGCCCAGGCACGGAACGCGTCGAAGATGCTGACGCTCTGACCGGGCCCGCCAGCGACGAACACGGTCGTGAGATCCAACGCACCGCCCGTGGGGTAGGTCTCTTGTCCGTCGATGGAAATCAACGGTTCGTCGTTGATCGCGCCGATGGTGTTGAATGTCGGACCGGGAGACTCGACCACGTACGGGGACGGCAGGAGGACTGCCGCAGCGCCAAGGCCAACCGCAAGCAGGCCGGAAACCGACATCACCGTGAAGCGGGGATCCCGTTTCACGGGGTCGTGCCGGGGCCTGTCCGTTTTCTGGGCGAGGGGCTGAATCAAGTGGTTCACCTTCGATTTGGGGGCGCCAAGTATCCCGGGATGGCGAGATTTCAGGGCATTCCACTCCAAGCCTACAAGCCCACCCTGCGCTCGAGGCGCCCCTGCAAACGTAGGTGCTTTGCCTAGAGCGAACTCATTCACGCTGTGCAGGACAAGTCCATTGGCTCCCGGTAACGTTTGAGGTCCTGAGCGACCGCAGCTGCAGGTTGGAGTAGGGCACCTTCGAAGCCCCCGCCGGATCCCGTCCGGCTTGCCATGCTCCGTCCAGCTTCAACCAGTTTCGACCAAGGACCGGTGGTATCGATGAGTTCCAATCCGTCGAACAACGAAGACGACACTCCCAAGGATCCGCTCTCTGAGATGCTTGAGCGTCTCATGGGCGGGAACATGCAGGGCATCGACCCACAGGAAATCGCGAAGGCAGCAGGGCTGCCCAATGACCCCCAGGCCATGGCGATGATGATGCAGCAGGTTCAGGCCATGTTTGCGGCACGGTCTGAAGGCCCGGTGAATTGGAGTCTCGCCCGCGATCAGGCCCGCCGCGCCGCCGCGACCGGCGGGGATCCCTCAGTGAGCAGCACCGCGAAGCGTGAGGTGGACGACGCACTCAGGCTCGCCGAGATGTGGCTGGACCCCGTCACCGACTTCCCGTCCACAGCCCTATTGGGCAAGGCGTGGTCCCGCGCCGAATGGGTCGAAGCCACCATGGACACTTGGCGGCGGCTCACGGAACCGGTAGCTACCAGCATCGCGCTCGCGCTCTCCAACGCCATCACGGAACAGATGCCGGAAGAAATGAAGTCCATGATGGGCGGTGCGGCATCGATGCTTCAGAACATGGGCGGCGCAATGTTCGGGATGCAACTGGGGCAGGCGGTCGGCGCGCTCTCGCGCGACGTCGTCAGTTCCACTGACATCGGCATACCCCTGGCTGAACACAGCATGGCCCTCCTCCCGGCGAACGTTGCGGCATTCGGTGAAGGCCTGGATATCTCCGACTACGATGTCCGACTGTTCCTCGCGGTGCGGGAGGCTGCGCACGTTCGGCTGTTCACCCAGGTGCCCTGGTTGACGGGACACCTTCTGGGTGCAATTGAGAGTTACGCCCGCGGCATTCACATCGACATGTCGAAGATCGAGGAAGTCGCCCGCGACATCGATCCGTCGAATCCCGAGTCGCTGCAGGGCGCGCTTTCCGAGGGCGTTTTCATGCCGGAGCGCACTGCCTCCCAGGAAGCGGCTCTCGCTCGTCTGGAGACCACTCTGGCCCTTGTCGAAGGCTGGGTCGATGAGTTGAGTGCGGCCGCCACCGCCAAGCTTGAGTCGTCGGTCGCGCTTCGCGAGATGGTTCGCCGCCGCCGCGCCACCGGTGGCCCCGCGGAGAACGCGTTTGCCTCGCTTGTGGGCCTGGAATTACGCCCCCGGCGCCTGCGCGATGCCGCTGCCCTGTGGGAACAGTTGCGCCAGGAGCGCGGAATCGCCGGGCGGGATGCCATCTGGCAGCATCCCGATCTGCTTCCCACACCTGAAGACCTTGACGATCCGGCAGGATTCAGCAAGCGGCGGCAGCTGGCCGAATCAGAGGACGCAGACGTCGACGCCGCCCTGGAAAAACTCCTCGCCGGCGGTTTCGAGCCAACCGCGAATGAGAAGTCCCAGGACGAGGATGCTCCTCCTGCAGCTGACGACGGCGACGATACCTCAAGCGGCACAAGCGACGACGGCCGCTGACCCGAGCGGCCGGGTTACCGGCCGCTCAGACCGTGGTCTGCTGCATAGGCTGCACCAAGCAGGAACGCTTTGGCGGTTTCGGTGTGCGGGTAGCTTTTGAGCAGACTCCAGAAAGTCGCGTTGTGTGTTGGCTCGATGAGGTGTGCCATTTCGTGCAGGATCACGTAGTCGATAACCCAGTCCGGCATCCCCTGCAGCTTGTGGGACAACCGGATAGCGCCAGAAGCGGGTGTCGCGGATCCCCAGCGGGAGTTCTGGTTCGTGACCCAGCGGATGCTCGTGGGCATGCCCCTTCCGACCAGGTATTGCTTTGAAAGCTCGGAGGCCCGGTCGCTCAACCCGGATTCGGAGTGTGCCGGCCGCTGGGAATTCGCGTGAAGCTTGGCAACCATTCTCTCCACCCACTGCTTTTCCTGGCGCGCGCTGAAGGAAGCCGGAATCGAAACCACTGCAACGCCGTCGCGCAGGTCCACGCTGACCGTCCGGCGACGGCGGGCCGACCGACGCACCTCCACCGGGTATGGTGCCGGCGAATTATTCGCGGTCATGCGGCGTTTCCTTCCACGTGTGCGCTCTCAGCTGCCCTGCGCAAGGACACTAAGCACCGACTCCCCGTAACGTTCCAGCTTGGTTGGGCCGACACCGGCAAGCTGCGCCAATTTCTCCAGCGAGTCAGGACGAGCTTCTGCGATCGCGACCAGTGTGGCGTCTGTGAAGACAACGAAGGCAGGAACGTCCGTTTCCCGGGCTGCCTGCAGACGCCAGGTCCGCAGCGCTTCGAACGTCTCCTCGCTGTAATTCGCAGGGCAGTCCCCGCAACGGCCGATCTTGCGTTCGGCTCCCGTCCCGAGGACCTTCCCGCAGCTGCGGCAGTTCGCAGGCGCAGACATCTTCCGCTCGCGCCGGGCAGTAGGTTGTCGGAAGGATCGTGTACCACCGGAGTCAGGACGGAGGCCGTCGAGGAACCGGGAAGGCTTCCGCGATGCCCGACCGCCCGGAGTGCGGGAGGTAGACCAGGAGAGGGCAAGGTGCTTGCGGGCACGGGTTATGCCGACGTAGAGGAGGCGGCGCTCCTCATCGACGGCGTCCGGCGTATCGGCGAACGAGATGGGCATCAGTCCCTCGCTCAGCCCTACGAGGAACACGGCGTCCCACTCGAGGCCTTTCGCTGAGTGCAGTGACGCGAGGGTTACGCCCTGAACTGTGGGTGCGTGCTGTGCAGCCGCCCTTTCGTCGAGTTCGACGACGAAGTCCTGGAGTGTGAAGCCCTGCTCTGAGCGCGCCGCGTGAAGCTCGTCGGCGAGTGAGACCAGCGCGGCCAGCGACTCCCACTTCTCACGGACGGCACCGGAGCTCTGCGGAGCTTCGCTCGTGTACCCGAGGGATGCGAGGACATCGCGCACCAGCTGCGGCACATCATCGTCAATCGCCGCGCGCGCGGCAGCCCGAAGCTGAAGCAGGCTCTCCCGTACTTCACGCCGTGCGAAGAATCGTTCCGCTCCGCGCAACTGGTATCCAATGCCTGCGGCCGCGAGGGCCTGCTCATACGCCTCTGACTGGCCGTTGGTCCGGTAGAGGATTGCGATTTCGCTGGCGGGCACACCGTCATCGAGCAGGGCCGAGATCCGTCGAGCGACATCAGTGGCCTCTGCTTCATCGTCGCTGCACTCAGTGAAGCTGGGCGCCGGCCCCGGAGGTCGTTGGGCAATCAGTTGTAGCGGCGTAGCCCAGGTGCCGGCGCCGCCCCGACGCTCAACTTCGGCTGTTCTGGCAGCGAGCAGCGAATTGGCAAGGTGCACGACCTGGGGCGTCGAACGATAGTCCCGGACGAGCTTGATGACCTGGGCCTTCTGATACCTCCCGGTGAAGTTCAGCAGGTGGGCGCTGGTGGCGCCGGTGAAGGAATAGATGGTCTGGCTGGCATCTCCCACGACACAGAGCTCATCCCGCTCCCCCAGCCACAAGTCCAGCAGGCGCTGTTGCAGCGGCGACACGTCCTGGTATTCATCCACCACGAAGTGCCGGTACTGAGCACGGACGGTCGCTGCCACCTTGGCATCTTCCTGCAGTATTCCCACCGTGATGAGCAGTACGTCCTCAAAGTCGATGACGTTGCGATCCACTTTGAGATCCTCATAGGTGCTGAACACACGGGCAACCGTGGTGGTGTCCATACCCGCCGGTTCCACCCGGCCGCTGGCAGCCTCGACGTAGGTGTCCGGCGTCAGCATGGATACCTTTGCCCATTCGATTTCAGCAGCGAGGTCCCGGATGGTGGCGCGGTCAGTACTCAGCCTCAGCCGGCGCGAAGCTTCCGCCAGCAGTTGCGCCTTATGGTCGACGAGAGCAGGCAGCGTTCCTCCGACTGCCTGCGGCCAAAAATACTGAAGTTGACGCAAGGCAGCCGCGTGGAAGGTGCGCGCCTGTACGCCCTGGGCTCCCAGGTCGCGGAGACGTGTGCGCATCTCCGCTGCTGCCCGTGCAGTGAAGGTCACCGCAAGGACCTGTTGGGGTTTGTACACTCCGGTGTGCACACCGTACGCAATACGGTGGGTGATTGCCCGGGTCTTTCCCGTTCCGGCTCCGGCAAGAACGCAGAGCGGACCGCTCAATTGAGATGCCACCGCGCGCTGTTCGTCATCGAGGCCGGCGAGGATCTTTTCTTCGACGGAACCCTCCACTACGGTCTCCCGGCGGACGGTTCTTCATCGAGGGGGCCACCGTACCAATTCTCGATGAGCGCGCGTGCAATGGATGCTCCAGAGGCCACGGACAAGCGCTCTTCCCGAAGGCCGACGAACAGTTCCTCCCGGGTGAACCAGCGCACCTCCCTGATTTCGACGCCGTCGGCCACGGGCTCAGCGTGCGATGCCCTGGCGGTGAAGCCTAGCATCAGGGAGGCCGGGAACGGCCAGGGCTGCGATCCCAGATAAGTCGGCGAATGCACGACGATGCCCGACTCTTCCTCCACTTCGCGTATCACGGCGGCTTCAAGAGACTCACCCGGTTCGACAAACCCTGCGAGAGTGGAGAAGCGATTTTCCGGCCAGGCGGCGGAAGATCCCAGGAGCAGGCGGTCCTCCTCGTCCGTCACCGTCACGATGATTGCCGGATCCGTCCGTGGAAAATGCTGGCTCTCATCGGCCGGGCATCGCCGGACCCAACCGCCGTCGATCGGGTCGGTTCGTTGACCGCAGCGCGGACAGTGCGTATGGGTGGCGTGCCAGTTGGAGATGGCCACGGCTTCAACGAACAGGCCCGATTCCTGAGGGGTCAGTTCAGCCGCGGCGTCCCGCAACGTGACCCACGACTCTTCCGGTGAAACCTCAGGTTGAACTTCCTCGTACTGCACAAGGACGATGTGCGTGCCGGAGGGTAGGTCCGGCGTTGGTTCAACTGTGCTGCCGAGGTAAATCGGATTCTCCGGGCGAGCGACCTCTGACACAGGACTCAGCACGAGCCTCCGCTGTTGAACGGGCGCACGCAGTTGGGCAAGATGAAGGATCCGGGTTCCGGGTTCCTCCCACAGCCGGTCGAACAGGTCAGGGGTGGTGCGGAAGGTTGAGCCGCGATCAGCCGTGCCGCGGGCCAGAGGCAGGGATCCGAGTGGGGGGAGGCTGGCAGTACCGGCTGCCTGCATGCCGACGGCTTGGGTCATATTTCTACGGTACGGTCCCGCACCCCCAAAAGGACATTCGGAGCACTTTTCTGGAGGAATAGTGATGGCGAGCAGCGACTCGCCGTCCGGGACATTCGGGCGCATGACCTTGCGCGCTTACGGTGGATGATGTGAAACGCTCGCCAATGGAACTTGCCGCCCTCGCCAGCGCGGCCGTGCCGGGTCTCTCCCCGACGGGCGTCTCCGGCGCGCCCGATGATCCCGCCGATTTCGAATCGGCCCTTCTGATTGATGGCTCAGGCAAACAGTGGCGCGTCCGTGCACCCCGGCATGCCGAGGCGAGCATGCGGCTGGAAACAGAGCTGCAGGTACTGCGCGCCTTCACGCCCGGAGTGAGGGCGGAGCTTCCATTCCTCGTCCCCCACGTCGCGGGCACGGTGCGGATCGGCGACCTGCGCACCTTCGTCTACTCGCACATTGAGGGTTCTACGCGTTCCCTCGATGATCTCGCAGCGGGCGGTCGTGAGTTGGCGAGGGAAATCGGCCGGTCGATAGCCGCCATCCATGAACTCCCGCGGACGCTCGTCAGTGAAGCGGACCTGCCCGCGTACGAAGCGAATGAAGTGCGGCAGCGGCGTCTCAACGAGCTCGACCAGGCGGCCACAACCGGGAGAATCCCGTCAGACCTGTTACGCCGATGGGAGCATGCGCTGGAAGACGTCTCGCTGTGGCGCTTCAATCCCACCGTGATCCACGGGGACATCCACGAAGACAATCTGCTCCTCGCGGCGGGACGGGTGTGTGCTGTCACCGGCTGGACCGACCTGTCGGTGGGGGACCCGGCGGATGACTTCGCCTGGTTGGCGGCGACACAGGACGCGCATTTCTCCGATGAAGTACATGCGGCCTACCTTGGCGCCCGAACGGATGCAACCGATGATCACCTGTTGCGGCGGGCATCACTCGCTGCAGAGTTTGCCCTGGCGCAATGGATGGTGCGCGGCCTCGCCCTGGGCGATGAGGACATGATCGAAGAGGCAGAAGAAATGATGCGCACGCTTTCTGCTGATCTTGCGGCCGAAGAGGCGGCCGTTGCCGCCGCGGCTGAAGACGACTCAGCCGAGGATGTAGAAACGCCCTCCGGCACATCCCGAATCATTATCGAAGCGGATAACCGCCCGGGTAGCACACGGATTTCCGGCCCCTCGAACACCGAACCTCCTGCGCACCATGCACCGGGCACAGAATCTCCAGCGACGCAGGACCAGGAAAACCTGGAAACATCCGCCCTGCCCGTGGTGCCCCGACCCTAGCCGGACCCGCTTGCGGATGTTGCGCGGCGGATGATGTCTTCAAGCGCTCTGCCGTCCGCGAGGTCGTGCGGCCGTACGAGCAGGTCCTCAGCCACGTAGTAGAACGCGGCTCTCACTGATGCCAGCGGTACATCCATCACGCGCGCCCATGCAAGCCGGTAGACGGCCAGCTGAATTGACTTCGCCTCCCTGCTTCCCGCTGCGGGAGGTCGCCCTGTCTTCCAGTCGATAAGGTCCCAGCCGCCGTCGTCGTCCCTGAAGACCGCGTCCACCCGACCGCGCACCACAACAGACTCGACGCGGGTTTCCACCGGCACTTCGATGCCATAGGGGACGCGATCCGCCCACGGCGACTTCCTGAACGTGTCCGTGAGCACCTCCAGTTGTAAGCCCTCTTCCACGAAGGAGTCGGCGGCCCCGGGGAACTCCCCCAGGTCGAGCATTCCCGTTGTGCCGTAGAACTCCTCGATCCACGCGTGGAAGGCAGTGCCGCGCCGGGCAGCCGAGCCGGGACGACGTGGCACCGGCCGTCGCAATCGCCTGGCCACAGCCGCGCTGTCTTCCGTTAGTTCAACCATCAGCGAGGCAGAGATATGGGTGGGAAGCTCGACCGGCGCCAGGACAGCCCTACTCTGCTGGCGGGCGAGGGCTTTCCGGACTTCGTTACCCCATCGTCCGAGAGAAGGTTGTCCGCGGGTGGGTGCCTCGTGGTCCGCGGACCCTAGGTCATGCGCCGCTGCACGGACAGCCGCTGCTGCCTGTTCCACGGTGTCGCGGCGCTCGCGCAGCGGATCGATGGGCCATACCGCCCGGTCGCTGTGGGCGCGCGCCGGGTTCTCGTCACCGACCGAGGAATCTTCGATCCAGGCGAGTTCGCGGTAACCCTGTGCACCGGCAGCCGCGAGCTCCCGCAACTGTTCAAGATAACGGCTGGGGGCCGTCGGCTTGGATCTTCCGCCTCCCCATGCCGAGGCGGAACAGAACAGGACATGGCGTGCCCTGGTGAGGGCCACGTAAGCAAGCCGCCTTTCCTCCCGTTCGCTGTGGGTGAGGGCGTCTTCGGCAAAGAGCTTCTCGCTCTCGAGCCATGACTTCTGGTCGGGCTGGTCCCAGTCCCACTGCGGCAGTTCGGGAGCATCACCGCGCAGCGGCCACGGAACAGATGAGTCCCCTGAGCTCCAGCGCGAGCCTGTACCGCTGGGAAAGGATCCCTCGTTCATGCCCGGCACCAGTACAACGTCCCATTCCAAACCTTTGGACGCGTGAACCGTGAGGAGTTGAACCGCTTCCCTGCTGGTCTCCAGGGCCGTTACCGGCAGTCCGTCTTCTTCCGCGTCGGCCGCCTCCAGCCAGGCGAGAAAGGCGGGCAGGTCGATACGATCCGAGGTCGAAACAAAACTGCTGACGGCGTCAGCGAAGGCGTCCAGGTTTCGTCGTGCCTCGTGGACGCTCACGCCCGGTTTCGCTGCGAGTTCGATGTCGAGCAGGAGTGTCTGTTCTATCTCGCCGATCAGGGTATGCAGATCGTCTCCGACTGACTGACGGAGCCCGCGGAGTTCGTCCCGAAGCAGCATGAGTCGTTCTCTTGCTGCAGGTGAGAGAGTGCGGCCGCTGCCCGAGACCCATCCAGCTGGCGGAAGATGATCGACGGCGTCCACAAGGCTGGCCGGCTCCGAGTCCTCTGTCGGCGTCGGAACAGACTCGCTGTGACTTTCGCTCTCGGATGCTCCTCCTGCCTGACCTTTGACCGAAGTGCCCTCCTCCGGCGCCTCGCTGGCGGATTTGAGGCGGTGGATACGGGCGTCGCGATCATAGGCGAGCTGACGGGCCCAGTCGCCCAGCGCCATCAGATCCGCGCTGCCCAGACGCCAGCGTGCTCCGGCGAGAAGGCGCAACATTGCGTCGGATCGTTCGGGGTCGCCGAGGACCCGGAGAACCGAGAGAATTTCGATGACCTCCGGTGTGCGAAGGAGTCCGCCGAGGCCGATGATCTGTACGGGTATACCGGCCGATTGAAGCGCTCGGCGAAGCGGTTCGAATTGGCGGCGGCCACGGCAGAGGACGGCGATAGTCGGCCGCAGCGGCCGCCCGTCCTCATCCATGTCGAAAAACTGGCGGCGTTTTGCCTGGATGAATCGCGTCAGCGCAGCAGCCTCGTTGGCGAACGGGCTATCGGGGTCGGAGGGGTCGGCCTCCTGGGCGGCGCTCTCGCTGAGATAGCGTGCGAGGTAGACCTCTCCGGTTGGTGCGTTGGGCCGGGGCAACAGCCCGGGCACCTGAAGCTGCTGCTGCGGACCAACCCAAGGAGGCGGAACGTTGAGCGGAGCCGCCACGGCGTTCGCCGCTCCCAGGATGCTCGTGGAGTTCCGCCATGCCACCGAGAGGTTAACCATGGGCGCCGGCTTCCGCCCTCTGTCCGTATGCAGCGGGAAGCGCGATCTGAAGGTACCCAGTTGCCCTGCTGAAGCGCCCCGGAAACCGTAAATGGACTGGTGCGGGTCGCCCACTGCCGTCACAGACCTGCCGTCACCGAATAACCTGGAGAAAAGGACCATCTGAGCGTGCGAGGTGTCCTGAAACTCGTCAAGGAGGACGACCGAGTACTTCTGTCGCTCGATCTCGACGGCCTGCGGAACTTCGCTGACAATACGTGCTGCCAGTGAAACGAGGTCGCCGTAGTCGAGCTGCCCTGCATGTTGTTTGGCTTGGGTATACCGCTCCACGAGCTCAGTGACGGTAACTCGCGTTCGCAATTTGTCCAGGAGGTCTTTTGCGCGCTGGGTGGAGGCTTTCGGTTTGTTTGCCTCATAAGGGCGGGTAGTCATTGATTCGATGTGTTCCAACAACGATGCCCGCACGGCAGCAGGTTCCACGAGGTGCTCCGCACATTCCGACGCCATGGTCAGGACTGCGTTTGTCAGCGTAGCCTTTGCTGCGGAAAGGTGTTCCCACGGACCGCGGTGGGACTCGACGATCCTGCCCGCCAGCTGCCAGGACTGTGCCGTGCCAAGCATGACGGCGTCGCGTTCCACTCCTATGCGCAGGCCGTAGTCCTGAACGATGCCGTTGGCATAGGAGTGATAGGTGGAGATGGTAGGTTCCAGCCGGTCTTCTCCGGATTCGAATACGCCCTCCCCTTGCGCCCGATACAAGGCGTGAAGTTGCTGGCGAATGCGTGCGGCCAATTCCCCGGCCGCTTTCCGGGTGAACGTGACCCCAAGGATCTGCTCCGGCCGCACCAATCCATTGGCCACCAGCCACACGACGCGGTCGGCCATGGTCTTGGTCTTTCCTGAGCCTGCTCCAGCGATGACCAGCTGCGGCTGCAGCGGCGCCTCGATGATGCGCGTTTGTTCCGGCGTGGGGTAGTGAACGTCGGCATCATTACCGCCCGCAAGCAAGCGAGCCAGTGATTCCGCAGAGAGGTGCTGTTCCGGCTTGGGCGGCACCGCTGCCGTATGAGCCGTATCGGTGCTCATTCGGTTACCTGCCTTCCTTCGACGCAGAGCGGACATATCTCCGGGAGACGGCATGCACCGCCGCCGTAAGCCGAACGTTTAGGATCATGGACTGCCTCGAACTCGGCAGCTGACATCAGTCCCGCCGCCTGCTCAATCATCTCGTGTGCCCAGGGATCGTCAGGGTGCAGAGCTGGCTGGTCCTGGACCTTGGGTGCCTTCGCGCTCGTGCCGAGATGCACCAGGGCGGCTCCCCCGACGGACCGCGATCCCTCGGGCTGATCATGTGACGGGCGGTCCGACTCACCGAAAGCCCCGGCCAGCGCAGCGACCTGGTACGCCGCCAATTGCGGGTGGGAGGAGACCTCGGAATCTGGCGGGGCTGACTTGCCTGTCTTAAGATCCACGATGAAGACATGTCCGTCATGTGTCAGTTCAAGGCGATCTACAGAACCGCGGAGCCTGGCCTGACGTTCCGAACCGTTGACGAGGACGGTTAGATCGACGCTGAAGTCCACCTCTGCACGTAGCAGGGAACGGTCCGCCTTCCGCATCTCCACCAGGTAGGCTCCAAGTTTCCTCACCATGTGCTCGGCACGCCGCAGGTCGCTTTTCGACTCCCAGGTGTCCTTCATGCCGAGAGCCGGCCATCGGCGGACCAGTTCCGCAGCATACTGATTACCGGTGGCATCCGGCATGTCCTGGGCAATCGAATGGACGAGCGTTCCGAGAGAACGGGCGAAGTCGGTGGGCCGCTCGCCGCCGGCAGCCGAGACGAACCAGTTCAGCGGCGAGGCGAGTACTGCCTCCACCTTCGAGGGGGAGACGGGAATGACCGCTTCGGGAGGCACCACAGGATCGGTTGATGAGAGACCGGCCAACCCCCACCACTGCGCGGGATCTGCGCCCGGGACAAGGGGACGGTGCAACATCATCATCCCCAGATGATGCACTGCTTCAGCGGCAGCGTCGGGGTCACGGTCAGGCTGCTGGGTGTACCTGCGGAGTTCGGCAACCAGCGCCCGAAGGGTGAGAGGCCGCTTCACCTCGGTGCGCGGGCGTTCGTAGATCCCGAACGGCAGGGGGTCGAGAATCTCGAGGAATGACGAGGGCTGCTGATCTTCCGAGGAAACGGCTACACAGATCAGCTCCTCGGCTGCACGGCTCACCGCCGAAGAGAAACTTCGCAGTTCGTCCGCTCTGGTGAACTGCATGAGTGAAAGCGGGTCGCGATGGTGTCGAAACTCGCGGCCATGCTCAAGCAGGGCGACAAGGTCCCCCGATCCGAGCAACTCACCCCTGATCCTCAGGTTCGGCCATACACCTTCCTGCACTCCGGCGAGGATGACTACCGGCCACTGGCGTCCCGCTGCTGCGGCTGGGGTCATGATTGCCACAGCTGCACCCTTCTGTGCACGGGCGGCAAGAGTGTCCATGGGGAGTTCCTGGCTCAGCAGGTATTCCAGGAAACCGGATGCAGGGGCCCCGGGTACCTGGTCCACGTAGCGTTCAGCGGTCTGAAAGAGCGCGACGACGGCATCCAGGTCCCTGTCGGCTCGCGCCGCCGCGGGTCCGTGCCGCAATGCCGCCTCTTCCCACCGCGAAGAGAGCCCGGATGCCGACCACACGGACCACAGGACCGTTTCGGGCGTGCTCGCCTCGTCCTGCAACGCCTCACGGCCCGCACTCACCATCGAGTGCAGCCGACGGGCGGGCCGGAACTGCGGTCGGGGGTCGTCAATGTGCGGTTGAGCCAGTAGATCGACGATCAGTTGATCGGAGTCCCGCTCTCCCCCGGTCAATCGTTCCTCCTGCCTCAGCAGCTGGCGCAGCCTACGGATCTCCAGGGCACCGACGCCGCCGATCCGCGAGGTCATGATCGAAACGGCCAACTCGGCGTCCAGTTCCTGAGCGCCCGTGACCACGCTGAGGATTTCCAGTAACGGGCGCACAGCGGGTTCATCGCGGATGGCCCGTTCAGCCGGTGGAACACTCACCGGTATGTCCTGGCCCGCGAGATACCGTTGCAGTTCGGACACCTGTGCGCCGGTTCTTGTGATGACGGCGATCTCGTCAAAGCTTCTGCCCTGCTCGACATGGGCTTCCAGGATCCGCTGTGCGACGTAGCGCTGCTCGTGATATCCGGAATCGACCACATGCACTGACACGACGCCATGCCCGGAGGACTGGGACTGGGCGTCAGGGCCCATTTCCGGCACGGTCAGCCGTCGGTATCCCACCGGTGTCCCGCTCACCGGTGTCCTTGCGGCGATGGCGGCCCATCTCTCGGCGAGCGCACCCGCTAGTCGGTGCGAACCGGTCAGTTGGACAGTGTGCACCTGCCCCAGAATCTCTGGGAGACGTGCTGCCAGTTCGGGGCGTGCGCCGCGGAATCCCTGCACTGCGGTGTCCGGGCATGCCGAGATCAGGCAATCCTTTCCTTCTGCCAGCACTCCGCACAACGCGTGCACTGCCGTGTTCGACTCCTGATAATCATCAATCAGGATCAGCGTGTACTTGTCCCGTTCTTCGCTCAAGAAGTCCGGGTTTGTTTCGAGGATGCCGCGGGCTGCCGTGAGGATTCCCGCGGGATCGAACGCTTCCGGCATTCTGAGGTCCAGGACATCCCGGTACTCGCTGTACAGCGCGGCTGCGGACACCCAGTCGGGGCGATCAAACCTGCGCCCAAGCTCTGCCAGTTCATCCGCATGCAGGCTGTACTCACTGACCCTGTCAAAGAGTTGCCTCACCTCCTGACGGAATCCCCTCGTCCCCAGTGCCTGACGTAGTCCCTCCGGCCAGAGGGCATCGAGCAATCCAAGCCTGCGGTGTCCCTCGAGGAGCTCCTTGATGATGAGGTCCTGTTCCGCGCCCGATAAAAGCCGCGGGGAGCGTGTCAGCTCAGGCAGAAGGCCTGCCACACGGGCCCGGCGGATGAGGTCGAAGGCATAGGACGACCAGGTCCGGGCGGGAGGCGCACTGATGCTGCGGTGCAGCCGTGCCGTCACGTCATCACGAAGGCGTGCTGCTGCCAGCCGGGTGGGGGCCAGAATCAGGACCCGGCCCGGATCCACCTCACCATCCGTAATTCTGCTGACCGCTGTCTCGATCAGGACTTCGGTCTTGCCTGTGCCCGGACCGCCGAGAACCAGTACCGGACCTACCCCTGCCCCGAGACCCAACACTTCCCGTTGTTCCGGGTCGAGGCGGGGCCGCTGTAAGAGCTGAGCCGCACCCGAAGGCGACCTCAGACTGACTATGGACGGCGTGGGTGCCGTGTCCCGAAAGGAACTACTACTCATGGCTCCACACCATCATCCGCCTCCGACAATCCGAACGAGCGATCTCCGCGCCCGGGAACGCATTCCAGAGACGCGCGCACGCGCTGCAACGCGTCCTCTTCGTCAGGAGTCGGATTCCAGCGGGCCACGGCCAGGTTCACGCGGTACCCGGCTCCGGACCTGCTCCCCCTGCCTGCAACCTTCCGCAAAGCGGTGGATTCTCTTAGATAGTGCTCGACGGCGGCGGTCTCCAGTCTCTGGGGCGGCCTGCCGTCGGCGCTCAGAACCCGCCACCACGGCACGTCGACGGGGCCCCGGGACATGACTGCTCCCACCTGACGCGGTCCGCCAGTTTCGAGGACCTCCGCTATGTCGCCATACGTCAGAACTTTCCCGGAGGGAATGAGCTTGACGATGTCCAGGACCGCCTCTTCATAGTCCAGACCTCTGCCGCGCACCGAACCACAGTACCGAAAGCCCTGGAGGGGAACGATGTCGGGTCGCCGGCGCGGCGTCGGCGAACAAGATTGTCATACCCGGCGGATACCGTCTGGGCCATGAACAGCTGGCACATGCATCCCAGGGCGGCTTTTGACCTTGAAACCACCGGCCGCGATCCGCTCACTGCGCGCATCGTCACCGCCTCGATCATCCTCGTCGACGGGCAGGGAGAAGTCCTGCACCACCACGAGTGGCTTGCCGATCCAGGCGTGGACATCCCCAGTGAGGCAACATCCGTCCACGGGATCTCCACCAGCACCGCAAGAGAACAGGGAGCACCTGCCGCGCAGGTAGTGCACGAGGTAGCCGAAGTGTTGCGTTGCTACTTTCGGAGGAGCATTCCCGTCCTGGCGTTCAACGCCCGCTATGACTTCACGGTCCTCGCCAGCGAAGGTTCCAGGCATAACGTCTTCACGCCCAACCCATTCCCTGTGCTGGATCCCTATGTCATGGACAAGTACGCGGACCGTTACCGCCGCGGGAAACGAACGCTCAGCGCGACATGCGCCCATTACGGCGTCCCCCTTGAGAACGCGCATACCTCCGCAGCTGACGTCCTGGCCACACTCGGCGTCGGTGCAGTGCTTGCAGACCGGTTCCATCAGCTTCAAAAGCCGGCGCCCGACCTGCATGGATTCCAGGTGACCTGGGCTCGTCGCCAGGCTGAAAGTTTCCAGGAATATCTACGCCGCAGTGACCCAGCAGCGGTGGTCGAGGGCGGATGGCCTGCAATTGCGTGCTGAATCTACAGGCAGGTCACGCAGCAACGGCCCCAAGTAGGTGCCGCTCGTCCATCAGATCGAAGATTATTCGACCCCGCCCCGGGATACTACTTCTTCATAGCCGGCGACGTGATCCCCCGCACTAAATTTCAATCGGATCTTTCGACCGTGCCATACTTGCTTGGCATTACTCTGCGTCCATCCGCGCCGAATTCCGGCCGGCTGAGGACCCATCACACTCCCGAACGACGCCCTGAAGGATGCCGCTTTCCTGCTCGCGGAGTAGCGGAGTTCACAGAGATCCTGTGAACTCCCAGACAGCATGAGGACGAATGATCACAGTCACCAACCTGCGCAAAACCTACCGCCAGGGTGAGCGAACCGTTACAGCACTGGACGACGTCACCCTCGCAGTACCGAAAGGTTCCATCCACGGAATCGTCGGACACTCCGGGGCCGGCAAGTCAACGCTTGTCCGTTGCCTGACACTCCTCGACCGCCCAACCTCGGGATCCGTCGTCATTGATGGTCGCGAACTGACCAGCGTCAAGGATTCTGAGATCCGCACAGCCCGTCGCCGGATCGGCATGGTCTTCCAACACGCCAACCTGATGGATTCCCGGACTGCAGCGCAGAACGTCGCTCATCCGCTCGAGCTTGTAAAGACCCCGAAATCCGAGATCAGCCGCAAGGTCGACGAACTCCTTGGCCTTGTTGGCCTCACCGAGTTCGCTGATGCCTATCCGTCCCAGCTTTCGGGCGGTCAGAAGCAGCGGGTGGGCATTGCCCGCGCTCTGGCTTCGGATCCGGATGTGCTGCTGTGCGACGAACCGACCTCGGCGCTTGATCCCGCGACCACCGAGGACATCCTGACGCTCATCAGGAACCTGACCCGTACCCTGAATTTGACCGTTCTGGTCATCACGCATGAGATGCACGTCGTAAAGCGGATCTGCGACTCGGTCTCGCTTCTTGAGCGCGGCCGAATCATCGAGCACGGACCCCTTCACGAAGTTGTGGGCGACCGCTCCGGCTCCCTGGGGAAGTCCCTGATGCCGTTGCCCTCAAGCTCTCTCGATGCGACCCTGCCCGAGCTTGATCTGCTGCTTGTCGGTGAGACGGCCTCAGCACCGATCCTGTCGGAGTTGACCCGGCGGTTCGACGCCAATGTGAACGTCATCGCAGGAACCGTGGAAACTCTCGCAGGGTCACGTTTCGGCCGACTCCGGGTAGAGGTTGACTCTCCCGTGCCGCTCAGCGAGATCACCGCCTACCTTGAGGGTGCCGGCGTACATGTGGAGGTGGCAGCGTGAATTTCCTCGACAGCCTTTTCGAAAATCCCGGAATCACCCAGGCGCTTCCTGAGGAGTTCCTCGCCACGCTTCAGATGATCGGCATCTCGGGATTCTTCACTCTGCTTATCGGTCTCCCGCTGGGAATCTTTCTGCATACCAGCAGCCCGGGCGGACTCCGGCCGATGCCCGTGACCAACCGCATTGTGAGCGACGTCGTCGTCAACATCACCCGGTCCATTCCCTTCGCCATCCTGATGGTGTCCCTGATCCCGCTCGCCCGGTTCCTGACCGGTTCCTCCATCGGTCCAGTCGCAGCTTCCGTATCCCTGAGCATCGGCGCCATCCCGTTCTTCGCCCGCCTCGTCGAGACCAGCCTGCGTGATGTGTCGTCCGGAAAAATTGATGCTGCGCTGGTTATGGGATCGACGCGTCTTCAGGTGATCACCAAGGTCATGATCGCCGAAGCCCTCCCGTCGCTCATCGCGGCGTTCACCACCACGCTTGTCACCCTTGTCGGATACTCGGCAATGGCCGGAATCATCGGTGGTGGAGGCCTGGGCCGGCTCGCGTATAACTACGGACTCCAGCGGTTCGACACTACGGTCATGGTGGTCATCATCGTGATCATCGTCGCCATCGTGCAGATCATCCAGTTGATCGGCGACCGCCTCGCTCAGCGTGTGGACCACCGGACTGCCGCCACGGCAGGTGCCCGCCGCAGCAGGCGGAACCGTCGTCAGGAAGCAGCCAACAACGTGATCGGCGTCTGAAGGCCCTCCCCCAACTTGCTCCGCCCGCCAGGCGGGGCCGACGACGGCCGGTAGCCGCCAGCCGTCATCCTCCCGGCGTCCACGGTCCCACCCGACCGCCGGTCCAAAGAAAGGAACGCACATCACCATGCGTAAGCAGTTCTCGCTGGCAGCCGCCGGGCTGGCCACACTTCTCACCCTCTCAGCATGCGGTGCGGGCGACAGCGCTCCCGCCGCCGTTGAAACCCTCGACCCCGCCAGTCCGGCCACGGTCACCGTCGGTGCAAGCCCCGTACCCCATGCCCAGATCCTCGAATTTGTCCGCGACAACCTCGCCGAGGGAAGCGGTATCGAACTCGAAATTCAGGAGTTCGACGACTACACCACGCCGAACATCGCGCTGAGCGAGGGCGACCTGGATGCTAACTACTTCCAGCACCTGCCCTACTACGAGAGCCAGGTTGAAAGCCAGGGCTACGAGTTCGCGCACGGTGAGGGCGTCCACATCGAGCCTTATGCTGCGTTCTCCGAGAAGCACGACGACGTCTCAGCAGTACCCGACGGCGGTCGCGTAGCGATCACAAACGACCCCTCGAACCAGGCGCGCGCACTGACGCTGCTCCAGGAAGCAGGCCTGCTCGAGAACATTGAGGCCGACGCTTCGGTGCTGTCCCTGACTGAAGAGCAGAACCCGAAGGGTCTCGAGTTCGTGGAGAACCAGCCCGAACTGTTGCTCAACGACCTGCAGGACCCCACCGTGGACGTTGCAATCATCAACGGCAACTACATCCTGGATGCCGGCCTCAGCACTGAGGACGCCCTGATTGTCGAGTCCGTCGAGAACAACCCGTACGCCAACTTCCTGGCATGGAACGCATCCTCCGAGGGTGATGCGCGGATCGCCAAGCTTGAGGAACTGCTGCACTCCCCCGAGGTGAAGCAGTACATCGAGGAGACCTGGCCGAACGGGGACGTAGCCCCCGGCTTCTAAGCCGCCCGCGGTAATCCGCAAAGATGTACACAGAAGAATGGCCGGCGTACCCTCACGGGTCCGCCGGCCATTACTGTTCCAGGACGTTCCGGACGGATGCCGACCTATACTCCCGACGGCGTAGCGCCCGCGGCGGCTGCAGCCCGAGCGGCTGCGGGCAATGCGGCCACAATGCGTTCCATGGCGGCGTCGTCGTGGGCCGAGGAGAGGAACCAGGCCTCAAAGACAGACGGCGGCAGGTAAACCCCGGAGTCCAGCATTGAGTGGAAGAACGGCGCGTAGCGGAAAGTCTCCTGTGCCTGGGCGTCAGCATAGTTGCGTACGCCGCGCTCCGAGGTGCCGAAAGCAATGCTGAACAGGTTTCCCGCCCGCTGGACAGAATGATCGACGCCGGCCCGCGTGAGCTCCTCCGACACAGCCGCGGACAGCTCCAGCGAACGGGCATCGATCGTGCGGTACACCTCGTCAGTGGCGTGGGTCAGCTGGGCGACACCCGCAGCCATGGCGAGCGGGTTCCCCGAAAGGGTTCCGGCCTGGTAGACCGGTCCCAAAGGCGCCAGATATTCCATGACGTCCGCGCGGCCGCCAAGTGCTGCCGCCGGAAGCCCGCCGCCAATGACCTTGCCGAAGGTCAAGAGATCCGGAGCCCAGCCTTCATCCTTGCCGGTTAGCCCCCAGTAGCCGCCGGGACCCACACGGAATCCCGTTAGGACTTCATCCACGATCAGCAGTGCCCCGTGCTCGGCGGTGATACGCGACAGCGCCGCATTGAAACCGGGGGCCGGTTCGACCACGCCCATGTTCGCGGGAGCCGCTTCGGTGATGACTGCGGCGATCGATCCACCGTGCTCAGCGAACGCCGCTTCGACTGCTGCAACGTCGTTGTACGGCAGTACCAGTGTTTCGGCAGCTGTGGCATCCGTGACCCCTGCAGATCCGGGAAGGGCAAGAGTTGCCACTCCCGATCCGGCTGCGGCGAGGAGCCCGTCAAGGTGACCGTGGTAGCAGCCCGCGAACTTCACGATGAGGTTCCGGCCCGTGTAGCCGCGCGCCAGGCGCACTGCCGTCATGGTGGCTTCGGTCCCGGTCGAGACCATCCGGATGCGTTCGACGGCGGACACCCGCTCGCGGACCAACTGCGCCAGGTCGGCTTCAGCCGGGGTCGATGCGCCGAAGGACAGTCCCCTGTCCGCGGCACGGTGAACGGCCTCGAGCACGGCCGGATGGGCGTGTCCAAGGAGCGCCGGGCCCCAGGAGCAGACGAGGTCAACGTACTCGCGGCCGTCGGCGTCCGTCACATACGCCCGCTGCGCAGACACCAGGAATCTCGGCGTGCCGCCGACCGAGCCGAAGGCCCGCACCGGCGAGTTCACCCCACCGGGCATCAGGGTCTGTGCGCGCGCAAACAGGTCTTCGGACTGTGTCATTTACTTGCTCTCCTTCAGCCAGGTGGCCAGTTCAGTTGCCCAGTACGTGAGGATGATCTGCGCGCCGGCACGCTTGATTCCCAGCACTGATTCCTCGATGGAACGACGCCGGTCGATCCAGCCGTTCGCGGCGGCCGCCTCGATCATGGCGTACTCTCCCGAGATCTGGTAAGCCGCAACAGGGACGGGCGACATCGCGGCGACATCCGCCACGATATCGAGGTAACTCATGGCCGGCTTCACCATCACCATGTCGGCACCTTCCTCAAGATCGAGCTTGACCTCGACGAGGGCCTCCCGGCGGTTGGCCGCGTCCATCTGGTAGGTCCGGCGGTCGCCGGTCAGCTGCGAGTCCACCGCTTCCCGGAACGGTCCGTAGAAAGCCGAAGCGTACTTGGCGGCGTAAGCCAGGACGGCGGTCTCCTGATGACCGGCTGCGTCGAGAGCCTGGCGGATGACTCCTACCTGGCCGTCCATCATGCCTGAGGGGCCAAGGACGTGGGCACCCGCCTCAGCCTGTACAACGGCCATCTGTGCGTAGAGGTCCAGCGTGGCATCATTGTCCACAGCACCATCGGCATCCAGTACGCCGCAGTGCCCGTGATCGGTGAATTCATCCAGGCAGACGTCGCTCATCACGACGAGGGCATCCCCCACCTCCGAGCGCACATCAGCGATAGCCCGGTTCAGGACGCCGTCGGGGTCGAGACCGGCGCTGCCGGTGGCATCACGCTGGGCCGGTATACCGAAGAGCATGATGCCTCCGACGCCGAGATCCGCAGCTTCGACGGCGGCGCGCTTCAGTGTGTCGGTGGTGTGCTGGACGACGCCGGGCATCGAGCTGATAGCGGCAGGCTCACTCAGGCCCTCCCGGATGAAGGCGGGCAGAATCAGCTCAGACGGGCTGAGACGGTTCTCAGCGGTGAGCCGGCGGATAGCCGGGGTCGAGCGAAGTCGGCGTGGCCGGTGCTGAGGGAAGCTCATGGGTCAGGTCCTCTTCCGATGATTGACGACGGCGTTGCTCACCGCATCTGCGATTCCTGTTGGGCTGGGGGACGCGGCTATTGCGTCGATCCTTAGTCCGAGGGCGGAGGCGTCCCGCTCCGTCCGTCGCCCGATCGCGACTGTCATCACGGTCTCGGGCAGGGTTCCCATCATGGCATGCAGGCGCCCGGCGATGCTGGGCGAGGTAAGCACGACGGCGTCAATCGTCCCGTGCAGTATCCCCTCCGACAGCTCCTCCCGCGTCACCGTTCG
>NZ_JAPSHV010000107.1 GCF_031179385.1 Arthrobacter sp.
GTCTGGGACCGAGATGTCGAAAGACTGCGGCGCGCCACAAGGTAAGTGCGACATTCCCTCCTGGCGGGCTTCCGACGAGTAGGAGAAGGTCAATGCTTCGGTTCCACGGCATTGAACATGAACGGTGTAGTCACCAGGTTGTAGGTCGGTGCCTGGCCGGCCGATCGTGTTCAAGGTCCTGAAATCGCCGTCGCCTGCCTGAATTATGCTTGCTGACTCCAACTGCAGGTCAAAGGGCTGCGCCGTAGGTTCGGCCGAATCAACAGCAACTTCCGATCCAGCTGTCGCTGCTTCCGTGGCTCCCGGTGTGCCGCTCGCAGCCTTCTGAGTTTGGTCGCCTACGCCGCAGCCAGTGACCGTTATCAGCGAGAATGCGCATAGCGCCGCGATGGTGGTTACTCGATCGGATGTCACTACCTCATATGTCCCCATCGGATGATCGTAACTGCTACTACCTTCTTACTTTGCGCACCGAACATCGTCCGCTTGAGCCGGTACCCCGAAGGGTGCGGTGAGGGATGTAAGGCCGGCGGACGCTGCTTGTTACCGAATCTATATCGGCGTTACTGAATCGGTACTGCGGTGACGGCTGGCAGATCACACTGGTCCCGAATAATGGACGCTATCCACTTCACGATTCCGGGGGAATTCTCTATGAAATTGCTGTCCAAAATTCAGGCTGGATTGTTGACCGCCCTGACCCTTTCCATCTCTTTGACCGCTCTCCCGGCCCACGCTGAACCGACGCCCCATACAATCACCCCGTCCGTTACTTCCCCGAGCCTCGTGGCATTCGATTCCAGCGGACGGCTGTGGAACTACGACCTCATCGGGGACCGCCGACAGATCGGTACCGGTTGGAATTCCATGCGGGATCTCAAGACCGCAGATTGGAACCAGGACCGCATTCAGGACATCGTCGCGGTCGGCCACAACGGGCACCTTTACCTTTACCTCGGGATACCCACCGGCGGCTTCACCCGCTCGATCATCGGAACCGGCTGGGGTTCATATGACATCGAGGTGGGCCAGTGGAAGCAGACGGATCAGTATCCGTCTATTGTTGCCGTGAATTTGGAGACCGGCCTCCTGTACAACTACCCGAATCTGTCCGGGGCGGGGCTGGCAGCCCGGGTGGTCGAGGGCCGCGGATGGGGGGGATCGCTGGCGCATCACCTGGCTGATTTCGAAACTGATGGCCGAGCCGACATCATCGCCCAGGACTCGATAACGGGAAAGCTGTACCTCTACAAGACGGACGGCAGCGGAAATTTCACCCACGGGCCGATGACGGTCGGTACGGGCTGGAGCGCTATGAATGCAGTCGTGGCGATTTCGGGATATGGAGGGGATCATATGATCTGCAATTGCCCCACCGAATCTGCCCAAACAGGCCTTCTGGCCCGGACCAGCGATGGAATTCTTCACCATTACGGAATGCTCTACGGTAGCTGGCAGACGCGCGATCAGGTCGGTCCGGGCTGGAATGGATACACTATCGCGGGATCCGAAAGTCCCCGACGAATCAGTTTCGAGTGACCGCAACGTCAGCTGATCAACGCCTGGGTCGATTCCACTTTCAGCATCGCGTTCGCCCAGCACAGCTGCCGCAGCGTTCCGGGTGGCACTGCTTGGTGACATAGAACATCACGGTATAGACGGTAATGAATACGGCAGCGATGGCCTTTGGCCACGCAGGCTCCACCAGCTTCTGGAATGCTGTCATCACCCCGGTCGTGGCGATGCCTGCTGCGGCACCACGCACGAGGGATCCGGGCATCGAGGGCACCCCAATCTCCACGATCGAGAAGATGCCCGCTTGAGCCGCTACTTGGTGAGGCCGCCCGTCACCGGTCCGGCAGCATGATTTTGGTTAGAGGGATGGTTCGGCTCCGGGTTTGCCTTCCTCGATGACGAAGCTAGCCCGGGTGCGGACTGGAGCTCCCGGGCGGGTCACATAGTCGACGACGCGAAAGTCCGCGGTCCACTCGGACGGCGTAATGGTATTCCTTACGTACCCGCGTTCGCGGTTGATGAAGCGAATGTGCGGGTTCTCCTCAAGCTGACGGGCATCGCCGGCCGGATTCCCAGAGTCGTCCCCGCCAGAAGTGATGGAGGTTCCGACAAGTTCCGTTCCCACTACTGGGGCTGCCGGGTTGTTGAAATCCGTTCTGATGTCGCACACGTAGTTCATGTGCACATCTCCGGTGACGATGACCGGATTCTTACCGGCTCCCAGTTCGGCGAAGTACGCACTCATTCGATCCCGGGCGACAGGGTAATTGTCCCAGGAGTCCTCATTGAGGCCCTGCTCGGGGCCGACCTGGAAGTCACGCTGTGAGAAGACAACCTGCTGCGCCAGCGTGTTCCAGCGTGCAGTAGGGCCGGCTAACGATTTCCGCAGCCAATCTTCCTGCTCATTGCCGAGAATGGTGCGGGCGGGATCGAGCCGCCCGGACTCGGAGCCGGTCTGATCATCACGGTATTGACGGGTGTCGAGCATGTAGAAGTCAATCAAATCACCGAAGGTACGACGGCGATGCAGGCTAAGCTTCGAGCCTTCCGGGCGCTGGGCCAGCCGAAGCGGCATATTTTCGTAGTACGCCTGAAACGCTTCGGCACGACGGACCAGGAACTGATCGACTGGAGTGTTCGGGTCAGAGTCCTCCCCCGCCCAGTTGTTATCCACCTCGTGATCATCGAAAGTGACCAACCAAGGGAAAGCACCATGTGATGCCTGCAGGTCGGCGTCCGTCTTAACCTGGGCATGCCGGACGCGGTAGTCAGCCAGAGTGGTTGCTTCCTTCGCCGGTGCCCAGCCTCGACCGATCGTGCCCTGACCGCCACCTTCGTAGATGTAGTCCCCGAGGAAAACGACCAGGTCGAGATCCTCCTGCGACATGTGCTTATGAGCTGTGTAAAAGCCCGCGGGATAGTTTTGGCAGCTCGCGAAGGCGAACGAGAACGAGTTCAGCGCAGCACCAGGTGCCGCTGCGGTACGTGTCCGGCCAATCGGACTGAGCGTTTCGCCAGCACGAAAACGGTAGTAGTACTGCCGGTCCGGTCTCAGTCCGCCAACCTCAACGTGGACGGAGTGCCCAAGCTGGGGTTGCGCGTGAGCAGCACCTGCGCGTACCACCTTCCGCATGGAGGGGTCTTCGGAGACTTGCCATGACACCGGAACCTGCATCTCAGGCATCCCGCCGGTGCCGTCTAACCGAAGCGGATCCGGCGCCAATCTCGTCCACAAGACAACACCGTCAGGCAGAGGTTCTCCGGACGCCACTCCCAACGTGAAGGGATTGGCCGAAAATCGCGGTGCCGCCCACACCGGGCTGGGATTAGCGACCGCGGAACCGAAAGCGGCTGCCAGGGCGCTAAACCCAGAGAGCTGTAGGAACTGGCGGCGGGAAGCGGGCGAGCGAACGGGCATCAGGAAGTCTCCTCGACAGAATGGGTATCCGCACAAGGGTCCGAGGCTAAGACGACACTCCGATTAAGTGTGTCTCTCGATCAGGTGAACAAAACCGAAGTATGCGAAAGAACACCACGCCCATAGGAGAGTTACGCACTTCTCCGCCTCGGTCTAGCCGCTGCCGTGGAAGACTGCTGGCATGGAAGCCCCAACGCGCGACCACGACCTCGTCCTCTTCGGTGCGACCGGCTTCGTCGGTGAACTGATCGCCGGATATCTTGCGGGCCACGCTCCGCCGGACCTGCGCATGGGGCTCGCCGGAAGATCGAGAGTGAAGCTCGAGGCCGTACGGTCGAGGCTGCCCGTCGCCGCACACGACTGGGCCCTCATCGAGGCCGACTCGGATCACCCTGACTCGCTCGCTGCGTTGGCCGCAGGTACCAGGGTTCTGTTCACCACGGTGGGTCCCTACGCGAAGTACGGGTTGCCCGTCGTCGAGGCGTGTGCCCGCGCTGGGACGCACTACGGGGACCTGACGGGCGAGGTGTCCTTCGTCCGTGAGGCAATTGACCGTTGCGACACCCTGGCAAGGACTACCGGTGCACGAATCGTCCATGCGTGCGGCTACGACTCCGTCCCGTCGGACCTCGCGGTGCTCCTCCTACACCGCGCCGTGGAGGCCGACGGCGCGGGTGGACTGACCGAGGTGCAGCTCGTCGCCAGGGCGAAGGGTGGCTTCAGCGGCGGCACTATCGAGTCGATGCGTGGGCAACTCGACGGCATGCGGTCGGACCCTGTGCTGCGATCGCTCGCGGGCGATCCCTACTCCCTCAGTCCAGACAGGACGGCGGAGCCCGCGACCTGGCAGCCGGCGGACCTGGCGTGGGTCGGCCGTGCGGAGGACGGCGTGTGGACCGCGCCCTTCGTCATGGCGTCAGTGAACACGCGGATGGTGCGCCGCAGCAATGCCCTGCAAGGTTGGGCCTATGGCCGCTCTCTGCGGTACGGCGAGGTGATGGGTATTGGGCGGGGGTTCGCCGGCGCCGTCACCGCCGGAGCGACGGCACTCGGACTACGGGTGTTCGGAGCCATGCTGGCCCTACCTCTCACGAGGAAGCTACTGGGCCGCTTCCTTCCGTCGCCCGGTGCAGGTCCGAGCGAGGCCGCACGGCGCTCAGGCTGGTTCCGGTCCCAGGTGACTGCTTCCACAGAGAGCGGCCGGCGATACCGGGCCGTCGTAGCCGGGCCCGGCGACCCGGGATATGCCGCCACCGCCGTCATGGCCGGCGAGACAGCGCTCTCACTTGCCCTCGACGGCGACCGCCTGCCGTCAGCTGCCGGATCCCTAACCCCGGCTACCGCCCTCGGCGACATCCTGATTGAGAGGCTGCGCGCGGCAGGCCATACCTACGAGGTCAGGGCCCTCATCTGACGGACGCCGAATCGGACCACACTCCGCCCCTGGTGGGGCTCAAAAACTAAGCTAGTTGAGACGCGATACGGGAGGTGGAGCGTTAGCCCCACCTCCCGTATCTGCGGTTACCTGACTACTTCTCTTGTCGTGCTACTCGGGCTTGCCGTTGCCTGGTCGCACGGTGATTTCGGCAGTAGCGGTTGTTTCGAGACCGGCGTGGTTGACCGCGGCGACGCTGAGCTCGAAGCTGCCTTTGAGGCCTTCGACGGGGAGCTCGTAGCGGCCGTCCACTCCGGTGACCTCTTGTCCGTTGAAGGTGACGGTGAGTGAGCGGACACCCGACTCAACGTCTTCTGCTCGAACGTCGACGACGAGCCCGCGCTTGGCACCTACTTTGGTGTCCTTGATCTCGGTCACGACTGGTGCTGTCTCGTCGGGTGCCGGGGCGTTCACGTAGGCGATGCTCGGAGCGGGAGGCGTCGTCATTCCCTCACCGAGGAAGAAGCTCGTGTGAGGGGGCTGGTTGTAGGAGGTGTTCTGCCACGCTACGCCCAGCCGATACACCGGATCATGCATCAGGGTGCGGATGCGGTGCTCGGTGACATCGGTGGTGGTGAAGATTTTCAGCGACGAGTGGTCGGCGCTGCGGTAGACGAGTTCCTCGCGCCAGTCGCCGAACAGGTCGGCCTGGAGTGCCGGGTTGCCCTTGGTGCCGTTACCGGTGAGGGTGCCGTCGAGCGTGAGCAGCCGTTCTTCTGTCTTCGTCTCCCAGTTCCACTTCGATATGGTCGGCGTCGCACCGGTGGCGAGTTCGGCCGGGTCGGTGTAGTCGTGATCGGTGATCTCACGCAGCAGGTCCCCGTCCCACCAGGTGAGGAAGTTCGCCGCGGGAATGCTCGTACCGAGGTCCGTGCCATCTGCTGCGCGGAGCGATCCGACCTTCGAGTAGAACTTGTACGTGCCTCCGATCGCCCACGCCTCATTGCCAGCGTGCGTCGGGTCGATGTCGCCTGCCGCGCCACGGCCGGTGTCACGGGTACCGGGTATCGACCAGAGGATCTCACCCGTAGCCGCGTCGCGCATCGTCGCTGCACGCTGACCGCTGCTGGGCATACTCTCATGCACCGCGAACACTTCGAGTCCGTCACGCGAGGGGATGTGGTCGGTGAGGTGCATCGCGTCACCGTGGCCGAGACGGGTGTTGTAAAGCGGCGTACCGTCATGATCGATGGTCATCGACCCGAAGACGATCTCATCAGCGCCGTCCGCGTCTACATCCGCGATCGAGAGGTTGTGATTGCCCTGTCCTGCGAACTGGTTGCCGGCCTTGGTCGAGTCGAACAACCAGCGCTCTTCGATCTTGCCGTCAACGAAGTCGAACGCGGCGATGTAGGTCTTTGAGTAGTACCCACGACTGAAGATCATGCTGGGGTTTTCGCCGTCGAGGTAAGCGGTGCCGGCGAGGAAGCGGTCCATCCGGTTGCCGTAGGTGTCACCCCACGATGACAGCGTTCCACGCGCCGGTACGTAGTCGACACTGTCGAGCGCCGCACCGGTCGCGCCCTCGAAGACGGTCAGGTACTCGGGTCCGGTCAGAATGTAGCCGCTTGTGTTGCGATGATCCGCTGCCGCGTCACCGATGACCGTGCCGGCGCCGTCGACCGTGGCGTCTGCGGTCTTCATTGCAACCTCAGCTCGACCGTCACCGTCGTAGTCGAACACCTGGAACTGGGTGTAGTGCGCTCCCGCACGAATGTTGCGGCCGAGGTCAATCTGCCACAGCCGGGTGCCGTCAAGCTTGTAGGCGTCGAGGTACACGTTTCCCGTATAGCCGGAACGCGAGTTGTCTTTCGCGTTCGTCGGATTCCACTTGAGCACGATCTCGTACTCTCCGTCACCGTCAAGATCGCCGACCGACGCATCGTTGGCCTCGTACTCGTAGGCCTCGCCCGTTGGAGTGGTGCCGCCTGCCGGTCGCTGAAGCGGGATGTCGAGGGACTGTTCCCCCCACGGCGTGAACTCGTCCGTGACCGTCACTTCGCGTTGGTCGATCAACGCGGTCACGCGGTAGACCGAGGCTCCGGTTCCCTCCGCATCGAGCAGGTTGGTACTGCCGGTGATCGGAGTTTCAGTGATGCGAACACCGTCGCGGTAGACGTGGAAGCCGATCGAATCGGCGTCGAGGCCGAGCATGCGCCAGCCAACGTAGACTCCGCCCTCGGTTGTCACAGCGACCGGGGCTCGGTCGAGGTATTCCACCTGCCGGATCGGCGTATTCTCGGGCGCCGCAACTGCCGGCATACTTACAAGCGTTGCAGCAGCGACAGCTGCCGCTGCTGCCGCCCCTAATGCTCGTCGTGACCTTCGTGGATGGACGAACGAAACCATAACCATCTCCCTTGATGTCCTGGTGCAGAAGCAAGCCAGTAGCCTTCCGCAACGGGAAAACGTTTTCTTGAACCGTTTCATTTTGCTTCCAGTCCCAAACGGTTGTCAAGAGCAACGGACAAATATGAAGGCCTTCGCTTCAACGCTTCGGGCCCCATTGGCGCCGGCTCATGCGGACTTTGCAGCACCCCTTCGCGATCTGGAATCCGCTACTCTAGCCGCACCTACTGTTTGTGCTGAGGAGAAATCATGAAGGATTTCGTCGGGCTGGCCGCAAAACTGACTCCGGAGGAAAGGGAGGAAATTCGGTCCGCATCTCCCAACGCTGTTCTGTCCGAGGCAGCTTTGAGGGCTCTGGACCGAGTGGCTGGAGGGGATGCGATGGGGCATGGCTACTACGTGTCTTCGGGAACCGCTGATGCGAACGGAAGCCCCGAATTCGTGCTGCACCCTGAGGCGGCGCGGGAAATCTTCCGCTAACCGCCGAACCTGCCAGGACCACCCACTGAGGAATACGTGGGCGCCTTCTGATGGAACACCCCTGCCGCGGCTGGTCAGCCATTTCTCCTTGAGTACCTACCGACTGGATCCCGAAGAGAGCCGCCGCAACAGGTCCGCCGCCGCACTCACCGCGATGACCGCCGGCGCCTTCCCGCCAACGTCCGGCAACCCGATCGGGCACTGAATGCGCGCAATCTCCGCCTCGGCGTACCCCTCTGCGGCAAGCTTCCCCCGAAACCGCGACCACTTCGCCTTCGACCCAATCAATCCAACACTCCCCAGATCGCTGCGGCGCAGCGCAGCATCACACAACAGGAAATCCTCGGAGTGATCGTGGCTCATGATGAACACATGAGCGCCGGCGGGTAACTCGCCCAAAAACGAGTCCGGCACCGGGGTGTGCACCGCGCGCACCAAAGCAACGCCGGAAGTCACATCCGCCAGCCGCTCGGGCAACAACTGCTCGGCGCGGCTGTCCACCAGGTACAGATTCATCGGCAGCCGCGAGAGTACTCTGCCGAGTTCGTACCCGACATGCCCGACGCCGAACACCGCCACCGTGGGCAGGGACAAGAAGGGCTCAAGCAACACCCGCACTTTCCCTCCACAGCATTGCCGGCCGTGCTGGGTCACTGCGTGCTCGTTCAAGGAGAATTCAACGTTCTCGGCGGCCCCAACCCCACCGGCGATCATCTCCCGCGCCCGGTCGATGACTGTCGCCTCGAGGTTCCCGCCCCCTACGGTTCCCCAGGTGGCGGACGCTCCGACAAGCATCTTCGCCCCAGCTTCCCGCGGCGAATGTCCACGCACCTCCGACACAGTCGCCAGCACACCCGGGAGACCCGAAGACCTCAGGTGCTGCAGCGCCTCCAGCCAGTCCATGTCACTGCGCCGAGCTCGTAGCGGACGTCAGGACGCCCGCGTCGGAGGACGAGGAAGAGGACAAGGACGACGACGGCGCCGACACCCGCTCGATCGCCCAGAACACTGCTTCCGGAGTGGCCGGGCTCGCGAGCTCGACAGCGATATCCCCCGGGCCGAAGGCGGCAACCGCCTCGCGCAGGGCCTCGCGGACGCTGAACGCCAGCATCAACGGCGGCTCACCGACCGCCTTGGAACCGTAAACCACACCACTCTCAGTCGCCCGTTCGAACAGGTGCACGTTGAACTCCTCCGGCATTTCGGAGAAGCTCGGCAGCTTGTACGTGCTGGCGGACTGCGTAGTGATCCGGCC